>NZ_JBFUIA010000056.1:0-27167 GCF_056402115.1 Mucilaginibacter sp. P4_C11
GTACAGGGATCAAAAATTTATAGAACAGGTTTGCAAAAAGATAATTGAGATCAGGAAGGCGAAAGGTATTGTTCAGGAAGATTTGGTTGAAAGAACTGGATTCGATATCAGACAAATTGGAAATATTGAAAGAGGTATAAGTAATACTTCAATAAGCAACTTAGCACACATTGCACGAGCCCTTGGTGTTCACCCTAAAGAACTTTTAGATTTTGATTTTGAATTGATCGAATATCCACCGACCAGAAAAGAAAGAAAAGCCAAGTAATCAATCTTGCGGCAACCTATATAGATTAAAAGATTGTTGCCCCTACAAAATAAATGTATCTATCAATACCTGTTTAATTTTTAGCTTCGCTTTCTATTATGAAAGAACCTAAGAAGAAATTAAGCAGACTCAAGCAATCGGACCTGGATGAAGGTCTGGATCGTCTATTAAAGGGCGACCTGATCTATCGTTGCAGTTTTTCTCAAATCGCAAAGCACTTTCTCACACCTTACTTTTCAATTCCGACTTTTTCATCAGATTTTACTTCAATTAGAAATGCTTATATAGAAGCAACCACTGAGGATAAAAAAATTGAAGCTAAAGTTTTATTCGAAATACCCGGATTAGAGCCCGATCCCTTGCCTGAAGAAGAGCAAGCGTTCTATCAATATATATGTGATCGTTATTTGTATTTAAAAAAAGAGCCTAAAGAATCTCTTGCAAATCTTTATGAAGATGCAACGAGCGATATCAGGGAAATCGATGCAAGGTTAAATGTTATACAGGAGAAGCTGGACGAAATAACCAAGGCGAATGATGCCAACGAAATCCAGGAAAAAAAGCCAGTACTGTATTTCTTTCAGGAACATAATGTCAAGGCTAAAGCAGAAATACTTCGTTTTATGCTTCATGATATAAAACAATATGCTTTAAGGGAGAGCTATAAGGGGCATCTTGGTGGAGTTTTTTGGTGGGACGTTCCATATCGATACCGAGGAAACCCGAACGGGTATAAACCCAGGCTACCACATGATCTTGATAATAAATTCCGTTACCTGACATTGAGCAGCCTGGAAAAGCTTAAAGTTAAATACGAAGAAGACAAACCAGCTTTTTACCATGATTTAGAACGGTATATAAAAAAAGAAGAAACAGTCTTCTCCATTGGTAATCTGCTTGGTCAAAATCATATTCTTTATGGAAGAGGTGAAATCATTGATGATGCCTTAAAAACTTATGAGAGCGGCGGAAAAATTATGTTCGCACATGCCGTTCCAACAATAATAGAAGGGATACTTCACGAACTTTGCCTGCAAATTGATGAAAAAGAGAATGATCTGCTTCAAAAAGGATTTCAATATAAACTGGATCAGCTTTTGCCTGTTTTTGGCGTAGAACTTTATTATGAATATTACTCATTCAGGTTCAGGATTATTCGCAATAAAATTGCCCATGGTAGGCTTACAAAAAGTGACGTGGATGAACTTGCCGATCTAATGTTGCTCGACCTTCACCAAATCTGCAAGCTTACCCTAAGCACCAAATTACAACTTAACCAGAAACGGTTTGTTATCGATGAACTTTCAAAAACGATAGAATCGCCAGACTATAAGTACCTCGTACAGTACCTTCACTTAGCCAAAGTAGAAGTCCCGGAATTTTATGGGCTGGCTGATAAGATCGAGGAAATAGAGAAACTTCCAGGAACAGCCGGATTTTGGGAATTCATCAATAAAGAATTAGACAATGGCGGAGAAACGGAAAGACATGGAGTGGTTTTCACGCTACAGGCTATCAAAAAACGCGAACCATTTGACCCTCGTTGCAGCGCATTGTTATCAAAAGCTAAACTCAGTAAACCAGATAAGGAAATCGCTATGGATTATTTAAATCGTCTCAGAAAAGATTATTGATAAAAATATAATTATTCCACTATTCTTATACCTGGCTCAGTGCCCTTATCCGGTCATTTTTGTTTTTTAAGGCAACAACATCGATATCCTCAAACTTGAAGGTTTTAAAAGTATTGCCTCTTAAACTGCTGGCATATTCGTAAAGACTGTCAGCTCCCTTATACACACTATCAAGCCAAGCGGGATTAGCGATAGTGTCGTAATACGATTTGTCAAGGTCAAACGCCTCACCCCGGAAACGAATATTGGCTTCCAGTGTGTAGCGGGAGCCAACATAAAAATGATCAATGTTATCTGCAATAATTGTTGTTGCCTGCTGAATTTGGCTTTTATCGTTGATTAAGGCAAGCAACTTGGTCAGGTCATGTGTACGAACTTTTTTATAGGTCTTTTTTTCATGGTCAATTGCCTCGAAGAAAAGGATCGCCTTCAGACTACACTCCATAGAAAAAACAAGATCTATCATCAACTTACTGCGATTACCAATCTCCGTTTGCTTGCTTTTTAAAAGGTTGTACCGTTCTAAAAATAACCGACTGTCATTTAAAAAATAACCAGCAATTTCTTCGTTAATTTCTCTTTGCATGAATGAGATAAATATTTGATTATTGGTTTTCAGGCATGTCAAACCTATAAGTTAAATAGTCCTGACGTGTTTCTCTTGCCGGACCATAGCCGTTCGATTTCAATTCTTTGTGTTTTGCAGACATTTCCCGATCTATTAAACCCTGCGGTAGAAATTTGGCTTTAAAGGTTATCAAACCGCTGGGGGGCACATTTGACAATACTTCATAAAAAGCCTTTAATTCGGCATCTTTTTCCGGGTGAGTTAAAGCTACCTGATCGCCAAAGGTCAATAACTCCCCATCTGTAAAGCTTATACTTTCTATTTTAAGGTTACTTTCATCCTTATCCGTAAAATATATTTTAAGAACGGATTTACCTGCAAGTCCTTCACTTAATTGTTCTTGTGTCATGATTTTATTAAAACCTAAAGTTACAACTAAGCAATTTAACAAGGGAAGAAAAGAAAATTCCTATTTATAAACAGATCCGCTTGTATTTCGCAGGAAAACAAAATAGTGATAACGGATTGGATTCCTGTGAAAGTCAAGCGCCCGCTTTTAGCCGGGCCGCCTGTTTCGATTGAAATGAGAAAGTGGCGGCCTGGCACCCACCTTTTCTAAAGCAGAGGTAGTAGTTTACAATGGCTCGTAAACCCTAATTTCAACGGGCAGGTCAGCCAATTTTTCCTCGATGAGCGGTTTGACCTTCGCCCAATCCAACCCGCCATTACCGCAGCCAGGTGCAGGAATAGCAACCGAGCGGACATCATTTTCGGAAAGGTAATCCCTTAAGGCTATTAGCCCCTGAACGATATAAGTGTATTCTGATGGCAATCTCCAGTGGGTTTTGGTCGGAAAATTGATTATGATTTTTTGGCCTATGAGTAAATTAACATCGTTAATAACCAATAATTTACCGATGGCCAGTTGCTTTGCAGCAAAAGCATTACGATAAGCTAAATAATTATGGGGGAACGCATTTTTAAAGGCAAGCGCAACACCCTTACCCATAACGCCAACTGTATTCACGGTATTAACCAAACAGTCGGCATCATCTTTTAATAAATCCCCTTTGTGATAAGTGATCATCGGTTTTCAATATGATTGTGAATATAATATTTTAATGAGTTTTGCGGTATATCACCATTCAAAATTTACCATGTACTGCGCTTAATATATAGCCGTTATTAATTTTGATTAGCTAATTGTTCTTTCAACGCAGCTAATTTTTGGTACATATCTTTCCAATAGGCATATAAATGAAGTTGATATTCCGAGGGTGAAGTCACCCTGTAATGGCGGTAATCATCAGCCTGCATGATGGCTAAATCAAGGTCTGTTACTTCTATGTTTTTCCCGTCTAAATCTGTGACTTCCATATTGATTGAATTAAGCGATTTTAAGTGGTTGCGCCCTGTATTCTTTCAGGTTGAGAAAAAGCGCATCATGGAAAATGATGCCCTCACGGAACATTTGCCACATCAGGGATGCGCCAAAATTCACTAAGGTAGAATTGATAAATAAATCCTGTTTGGCCAATGCTTCTGCAAGCGAACAGCTTGGAGTATCATCGGTCTTTTCGGATTGCGCCAACAAGTCTTTGTATTTCTCTGTCACAAAAGGCAGGTTGCCAACGGGAACAAATTGCTTAGAAGTCGGTTGCTTGATTTCCCCGACAGTTGATAATACCACCTGTCCTGTGTCCTTGCTATTTCCAAAATCCATCCAGTAAAGTGGTTTGTCACGGTGACCCGCTGAATTTTTCTTATAAATGTTCAGGATATTGGCAATCTCAAAACGGGCTGTTACGGTATCAACACAGGAGATAGTAATGGATGCCATGCCCTGTTCAATGGAACAATAATCTTTATCATACCTCTCGGTTACCGCTTTCCAGTTCAACCCGAAAAATCGATTAATGCGGTTAATTAGGGCTACCGATTTAAACTGTCCCAATTCTGCGGAGGTAAACAGCTGCCTTGCTAAGTTGGGCGTTTGTACAGTATCATCATCAAAGAGCGTAACCATAAAACCGGGATGGTTCAGGCCGTTCAATGCCTGGCTCATACGGGCAAGTGCAGTAAGCATTTGGCTTCCTGTTCCTCCTGCGCCAATCAGATTGATAGAAATTGGATTGTAAGGCTGTAACAATTCTTTTTGCACAATATGTACTGCGGTGAGCGGATTTAACTGCATAACTTTCTTTTTCATTTGATTAGATTTTTTAGTTGAAGATTTTTGTGTTTATTCAATAAATCGGTCGGGAATGGCTTGCCTGTAGCAACCTGTTGCTGCCAAAGTGAAACCAAATCAATTTGCGCACCGCTATGGCTACCAATGGTATGGCTGAAATAGCTATTAAAAAAGTAGGTTTCCCATTTGCTGATAAAATCCTCCAAGCGGGTAAAACGGTCAATGGAGATTTGCACCGTTCCCATACATACGTTACCGCTATCATAGATATTAAAATAGGGGGCATGATAAAGCAGCGTGTTAGCGTTCGGTTTGGTTTTTCCTTTCAGCGCATAGATATTCAGGCTGTTTTTGCTTGCTTTCCAAACCATTGCGGGAATGTGCGTCTTGCCCGATGGTACCTCTAAACCATCAACAAAAAACAGGTCAACGGCCATTGGCGGGGTGTACCAAATCACATAGCCCTCAGTCTGCGGGTCAAGGAACAAAACATTGACAGGCAATAAACCTTTAGGTTTTAGGTAATTGCTTTTCAGTTCCTCGGTGTTTTGGAACAGCTTGCTTAAAGACACCATTTCCGCTATGCTTAACGGGTGGGCGTTTATCGGCTGTCCCCGTTTCCCAATGTCATAGCTTTCAACATAAACCTCGTTCTTATCGGTTTCGTACCCGTAGCTATCTTTTTGGGTGGCTTGGTTTTGATATATCAGGAGTGCCTTTACCGGCGCAAATTGGTTGTTAAATTGTTCGCTAATATTTGTCATGGTTAGTTAATTATAGTCGTCGTATTGATTTAAGAAAGTACACAGCCTGTCCAAGAGCGGAAAAAAACGGCTCTCAAAACCGAAGCTTTCCCGTGTGGTGAGGTCGGGATTATCGAACAGCACCACATCAATCGGTTCATCGGTAATCCCCATTTCCTGAAAACTGCAATCAATCATAGACATGACTGTTTCTATCACAGTATCATTACCGCTCCAATAAAAGCTGACATATTCATCGGCTTTTATCCGCTCATTAATATCCGGGTAATACAGGTCGGGGCGTATCGCATCGTAAATGCTGCGGTTGGGATAGGCTTTATATAATTGTACAAACTCAATGGCCAGTATCGCCAGATCGTTATCCCTTACTTCGGCATTAGCATAATTAAGTACGGTATCTTCCATTTGTTCGAGCCTAATCTTTTCATCCATTAACCTGCCCAACTTGATACCTGAATTTTGGAGCATTGACAGTTCGTCCAGTTGTTCCTCCTTATAGGCCGTTTCTTCTGCATCATCCTCATACATTTCCTCATTTATCATATCTTCCACATAGCGGTATTGGTCAGCTAAAAAGGTGTTATAATCTGAATACATAGGAATCTGTACCACTTGGTACAGGTAAGCAAAAATGGCGGTCACGACTTCGGCAACGGGTTGTTGTTGAGCGTTTGAAACCCATTTCCACAGGGGTTTTACAGGAATGTAATATAATGTCCTGCCAGTATCGTACTGGTTGATGGTGGCTAAAACCGCCTCATGTGTATCATCTTTGAGGATAATGCAATCCAGTCTTTTATTGATAGCCTTTACCCGCTCATTGGTGACAGACCATGATTTGTAGATATTTTGTGGAAAGGATAAACAGCTTACATCGGGTATCAGCAAATCATAAAATTTACAGAGGTTTTCAAGAGAGCGGAAATACTCCGTTTCCGCTCTCTCTTTGTTGCCATCAAATAACCAAAATGGTTTGAATGTATGATTTAGAAAACCATGACCACCATTGCGGGTGGCGCGCTTCTTAACGGGTTGCGCTGTATTTCTCCCGCATCGGGCAGACGGTTTAGTTTTTCTGCGTAAAGCCCGAACTGTGCATAAATTCTCCATAGGTCGCTATCCTTATCAACTTTTACTTTGGTGATTACTTTGTTTTTCATGATTAGCCTTTCGTTCCCATTGTGGTTTCAAAATGGAACTGCATTTCGTCGTCCTTAAATTCGGGGCCACGTATTTTGGCGGTGGTGAGTATCGGGTATATGTTGGCGTAAAAATTCCGTACATCTTCTTTGGTGAGCTGTTCACCGGGGTCGGTCAAGCGTACTTCCTGACCGTTTTGTTTATGCAGGAATACCCTGCTGATAGTTGTTACTTCCATGATGGTAGGTCTATTGGTTATAAATCCTGTAAAAATTCCTCGTATTTGGCTTTGCGCTTTAAAAGTTCTGCGCCTTTTTCATTGATTTCCCCTGCCTTTTCAAGGTAATCAGCACAAGTTTGCAGCAGAGTTATAGCCTCGTCGTACTTAAATTGCTTGCTTAATTCCGCTACCTGTTCCAATACACTGGCGTAGCGTTTTTTCTTTTCAGCCAGTATTTTTTGCTCATTTTCCTGTGTAGAGAACAGGTTCTCCGTTTCTTCATTTTCATCATCATCGGTTTCGGTTGCCGATGCGGTAGTGGATTTACCTTTGTTAGTCTTGTTCTTTTTTTCCTGTTCGGCTTTAGCAAGGTCTTTTGCTTTATCCAGGCTTCGCTGATAAGCCTCGACATTGGAAAAAAACGCAGCCGTTTTTGCAAGAGGTGTTGCGATGGTTTCAAAAAAGCGTTCGTCCAATTCAGTTGCTTCGCCTTTTAAGGTTAAAGGCTGAATTGTGCTTGTTTTATCTGCGGTCTCGTTAGGCAGATGAACGGTAACTGTTAACCTCCCTGTTGCATTTTTAATCAGATAGATATTCAGCAGGCCACCAAATTCCAGTGCGCTGATGTTTTCAAAAAAGTTCGTTTTCATGATATTTCGGTTTCTTGTCTTTTAAAATTTTTGTTCCTTTTCCTTTTTGATAGCGGGCTATGTACCCGTTGCTTTCAATGACAGCCCGGAGCATAATTTCGGCGTGTCTAATTGCAAAAGCATCTTCTGCGCTGACGAACAATAGGTTGGTATCATCAAAAAAGCGCAGGGTGTTTGCCAACACCTTAATGGCTTTTCGCTCGGTTTTACTGGCTAAATGGCTCATGTGTTTAGTATTCTAAATTGATACATTGCTCTTTGGTAGCATTAAGTAAGCTTTCTATGTAGGCCACAAATTCGCCCTGCTTGATTATCCTATTAAATGTGATGCTTTCAAAGGCGTAATCATCTTTGATGGTTAGCCATTCATCACCGCCATTTATCTGATTGATAAAGCATAGATTTTTGAAATAGTAGCCTTGTCCGAGGCACCAGTTACCTTGTTCAAATAGGTATTCCAGTTCTGCAAGGCTTGCCACTCTTACGAGCATATATTTACTAAATGGCGGGTCGTTCGCTTCTGCAATCCAAGGGTTATCCAAGCCAATGGCTTCCCATGTTGCTATTAAATCTTTGGCATCAAAATCATTTTCCATGATGTGCGTTTTTTTTGTTGCTTGAATAGTTTTGAAATCGTGTGAAAGCAGCACCCCGTTTACAGGGTGCTGTTGTGCGGTTTTAGAATGGCAAATCATCATCATCACCGCCACCTGCTGCAACGGCAGCTTTTTTACCCGCCTTTTTGTCTTTTGGCGCATCGGTTGGTTTTACACCGTTAGAACCAAATAGCTTGACGGTATCAACAGAGCAAACGAGGTCCGCTTGTACTTTACCCTCGCGGTTTTCCCATGTTTGGGCTTCTACCCATCCTGAAATTTCGACGATTGCGCCTTTGGTGAGGTACACGGCCAAACCGGGATTCACCCAATAAGAGCAGTTAACGTAAGCGGTCTTTTCCTTTTTTTCACCTGCTTTGGTTTTGTAGCGTTGGTTCAGGGCTACGGTGAAATTGGTTACTTGTTTGTCGCCTTTTATAGTTCTTACTTCGGCGTTTGCGGTAATTCTTCCTGTGAATAACATTTTTTTTAATTTTTAAGTGAATAAATCTGTTTGGCTTTCCTTATCTCGCTTTGCTTTTCTTTATTATTTTTTAAAAGAAAAAGGGAAAAAAGAAAGCCATAGGAAGTGCCGGCTCATAGCCAAAAGGAAACGGAATAAGTCCCGGAGGGTGGATTGGGGAGGTACGAGCCAAGCCATTATGCCGTAGTCTTTTGGCGTACTCCAAAAAAGGAATACGGCAAGACCTTAGCTGCGCTTTTTACCCGTTTCGACTGAAAAATATAAATCATTAATTATCAATCTAATCCAACGGAAAACATCGTCGCCAATGGTGATTGTATTGCTAAGTGTGTTAGCATTTCTTATATTTAAGCTTTGAACAAAAGGATGGAAATCAGGCGGACAATAGAAGAGGTATTTGACATTCAGAAGGGCGTGAAAGTCTTAGCCAGTGATTTTTTTCGGCAGCCATTTGATGTGCTCACCCAGGCCAGGAATGAACAGGAAAGAGCTAACCAGGCTAAGCGACAAAAGTGGATGGTCTGTTACACATGTGGCGAAAATATCCGTATTCGTGGCGGCAAATCGCCTGAAGAAATCCTGAAACCCGGCAAAGGTTTTCATTTTGCTCATCTCCATAACAGTAAAGATTGCCCGATTAAGACAACCTCTAAATATAGCCGTCAGGACATCAACCGGATGCAATACAGGGGCATTGCAGAGGGAGAACCTCACATTGAACTGAAGGCAAAGCTCTATCAGGGCCTTAATCTCAATGCTATGCATAAAGGTCAGGTTAGCGAACTGCAGCTGGAAAAGGTCATACGGAGCTTGGAAGAAAACGAGTGGCGAAAACCGGATATCAATCTGGTATTCAATAATCGCAGGTTAGCTGTTGAACTTCAACTATCGACTACCTGGCTGGATGTGATTGTCGGCCGGCAGGAATTTTACCGGCTGGAAGGAATCTTTATACTATGGGTTTTTAATGAATTTGATTATAAAGACAGCAGCCGCAAGCTTGCCTTTTCTGATATTATCTACACCAATAATTACAACGCGTTTATTTTTGATGAAGAAGCAAGAGCGGCAACACTCCAACAAAAAGATCTGGTGCTAAAATGTTACTACCAGCATCATTTTGCGAATAAAGCACAGGTACTAAATAAGTGGGAAAGCCAGCTCATTACTTTGGATCAACTCACTTTTGATACCAACACATTAAAAGTTTATTACAGGGATATCGCTTCGGAAAAGCGCCTGGCCGAAGCGGCCGTTAAGGTCTATAAGGCACAGCTATTGAAAGAAGAGCAAGAAGCCCGAAGTGAGAGAAACAAGCTGCGCGGAGTCCGTGATCGGCATAAGACAGATCATCTCACTTTGCAAAAAGAGATTCAGGAGACTGGCAAGGAAATAGAGAAGCTCGAAAAGCGATTAAATGAAACCACTCAAAATGGTGAAAGTAGCGAGCGTGACCTGTTACAAGCTAAAGCGACGGCAGATGATATTGCTGGCAGGCTGGAAAGCTATTGGAGAACATTGCCTCAGCCCGTTGAAATTCTTAAAAGTGATTTAGTAAAACGACGAAAGCAATCAAATACGGAATTAAAGGAGCTGGAGGAACGGTTTGCAAAAATAAGTGCAAAAGACAATTACTATCGTAAAGGAAGGGTTAAACGGGTAAATGACATAGAATATCATGTACTGGACAGGGCCAAGGACTGGGAATTTATCACAAAAAATGCAGACCGTTTATATCTCTACAAAACCGATCATGAAAAAAACCTTTTTGCTTCGGCACCTGAGTTACAGCAACTCAACAATCATAAAATCCAGCAGATGCGGCATACAGCACTCGTGGAATTTGTGATCGACTATTCAGAGGATTTTAAGGCTAATACCGCTGAGTTCAATCAACTGAAAGAGAAAATTGATAGGATTAAAGCCCAGCAAGCTGATTTTGATGGGAAAGTTGGTAGTGTCTTAGCGAGAAACCTAAAAAGCTACTATCAGGATAGTATCATTAAATATAACCAGGAGGCTAAATTGATCAAAGCGCAACTGGCTTCAAATCAATTGGAAAAACAGMAAATGGATAAAAAAGCAGATGAACTATTTGATGAGATCATCAACCTCGATTACCTGGATTATTATGATAATGAAGATCATAATAATTACTAAAAAAACATACCCAAGCCCTTCTTGACATCCAGTTTACACTATTTTTTGCTTCTGTGCTTATATTTGTATTGCAAGGATCAGTAACTACCTTTCTCCCGCAAGCACCAGTAAATCACTGCAATCTCATAGAGAACCATTTCTGCTTTCAGCGCATTCTAAGGGACAAGATCTTTAGCATTTCACTTAAAATATTTTCGTAAATGAGGCAACTTAAAATTAGTGAGTCAATCACCAATCGTGAGACAGCATCGTTGAATCAGTATTTGTCAGATATCGCAAAGATTCCGATGGTTACTCCGCAAGAAGAGGTGACGTTGACACAAAAAATCAGAGAAGGCGACCAGGCAGCGTTAGAAAGATTAACCACTGCCAATTTAAGGTTCGTAGTTTCCGTGGCAAAACAATATCAAAGTTCAGGGCTGACACTTGGCGACCTGATCAATGAGGGCAATGTTGGTTTAGTTAAAGCGGCCAAGCGTTTTGATGAAACAAAAGGGTTTAAATTTATATCCTATGCCGTATGGTGGATTCGGCAATCCATCTTGTCAGCTATAAATGAACAATCGCGCATGATTCGATTGCCATTAAACAAAGTTGGGGATATTTCAAAGATTGCAAAAGCGGCATCCAAACTGGAACAACAGTTTGAGCGCCAGCCAACACCGGAAGAATTAGCGGAGGACCTGGAATTATCTGCAGAAAAGATCAGTGACACGTTAGGGCATTCCGGCAGGCACATTTCTTATGATTCACCATTTTCCAGTGAGGAGGAAAATACGTTATTGGATGTGCTGCACAGCCCCGAACCTGCTACAGATAAAGGCCTAATGACCGAATCACTATCAGTGGAGGTATCCAATTGTATGCGTGTGCTTGGCGAAAAAGAAAAAGATATATTGTCCCTTTTCTTTGGACTGGGTACACAACAGGCCCAAAGCCTTGAAGAAATTGGCGATAAATATAACCTTACCCGCGAAAGAGTAAGACAGATTAAAGATAAAGCACTTTCCAGGCTTCGGGAAAATTCACGGGCATGGGTGTTAAAGGGCTATTTAGATTGACAAAAAAAACTCCTTGCGACAACAAGGAGTTTTTTATTTAATTATCCTGGCGGGATTACCGAATAGCACATTAGGGATTGAAACGGCATCCTTCGACAGAAGATATAGTGGAAAGCCCGACCGTAGGGAATGCCATAATGTTTTAAAGTTCCCTAATTAAGCAAATTAAGAAGTTTTGAATTCTTATCATATTTGATCGGAGCCCGCCATAAATGCCCAATTCACAATTTGGTCAAGCGTTCCGAGAATGGCAGACCTACCTTCTTCGGTTTTCAGGTTAATGTCTGCAAATTGGTGTCCATTATTACGGGTATGCAAAACGATATAATAAATTCCGCCAACCAGCAGAGCTGCTACAGCCCGAAAGTTGACAGGCGAATTTTCAAAATACGGATCGGTCATTTCTAAAAAATCCTGCCCGATGCTTTCTCTTGCGTTATGAATGCTTTGCAATATTCGACTTGTTCCGGAAAGTTCCATAAGGATCAAATTTTGCATTTCCTGTTCTTTGGAAAAGAACCTGAATAATTCCTGCAAAATGTCCGTTATTATTAATTGGCTATTGTCAGGTCGGGCATCTTTTAAAAGTAATTTCAGGTGCTCCGAAAAGAGCATCCAATAATCATTTTCAGTAATATAAGCTTCCGTAAGGTTATCTAAATTACCAAAATAACGGTAAACCAATTTTCTATCAACACCTGCCTCGCGCGCAACATTACTTATACGAACGTCCTTAAAACCCTTTGTTTTAATGATCTGACCTACAGCGTCGATAAGCTTTCGCTTGGTTTGTTCTTTATCTTTCATTGGATAAGGATTAAGGTTATCCCTGTTTTGCACCTAAAATATCAATAAGCAAACCTTACGTTAGCCTATACCATTCTTTTTCCTGCTTAACCGTCACAAAATTAAAATCTCAACGTGGAGAGAAGTCCGCCATCGACCGATAATATTTCTCCATATAGATACTGGGAATCTGTTGATGCCAAAAAGAGAGATGCCTGAGCAATATCATCTGGTCTGCCAAACCGTTGTGCTGGTATTCTTTTGAAGGCTTTTACAATCGGTGAGTCCTCGTCATTTATGAATGGTTGAACCATAGGCGTTTGAATTAAACCGGGTGCGATGGCATTAGCCCTAATGCCATCATGGCCCATCTCGGCATTAATTTGCTTTGTAAAGCCGACTATGGCGTGTTTAGATATGGTATAGGCCATTCCTGCTCCACCGCCAATCAGGCCTGCATCCGAGGCCATGTTTACAATAACTCCATATTTATGGTCAATCATGCTTTGCAGAACATATTTAGTCACCAAAAAAGTTCCTTCAACATTTACTGATAGTATCTTTCTTAATAGCGGCAAATCTGTCTGTGCCATGGGGATAAGATTGTCAAATACCCCGGCTGTATTGCAAAGAATGCTTATTTTTCCATACGCCTTAATGGCTTGTTCATAAAGGGTTATTACTTCCTGTTCGTTGCTGATATCGGTGGTAATACCTATTGCATCGCCTCCGTTGGCTTTAATTTCTGATACCGTTTCCTGTAATTTTTCAGACTGAATATCGGCTACGATTATTTTAGCACCTTCCCTGGCAAACAGTAAGGCCTGAGCCTTGCCTATTCCAGATGCCGCACCCGTGATCAGGGCCACTTGATTTGCTAATTTCATTTCTGTTTTATTAAGATCTTTTAATTTATTGCATAAAAAGAAACCCACTTAAAACAAACTTCTGGTTCTAAGTGGGCTTCCGGTATTATTTGAAGGCGATTATTTCCGCCAGTTCTATAGACGGCTCTGGTTCAAACAGATCGTCCGCTGCCGACATCAGAGCGCCAACAAGTTTTCCGCTCAAATGGGCCTGACGGCTTTCTTCCGATTCAAATGTATCGAAGATTCCGAAGGTGGTCGGCCCCAGTTTTAAAGCATACCATGAAATGGTTTCCGTTTCCAGTTGAACCAACGGTAATGCATTGTTCAGGAAGTCTGCTAATTCGTTTTCTTTTCCGGGTTTGGCCTCCAATTTGGCCAGGATCGCTAATTTAACCATTGTGTTTATGTTGAATTGATTTATTTGATTGAGGAATTGTCTCGGCTAAGATTACGCTGATACAGCCGAGCATGATCATTCTTGTGATAAAACAGATAAAAATTTCCATAGATTTCGATTTTCGTAAGGGTATCCCATTGCTTTTAATACCCTGATAGACGATGCAGACCGCCTCACCTTACAGCGGGTTGAAAAAAAATTCAAAATAGCTTCTGCGTGAATTTTTACAAACTGTATATCAGTTAATTATGAAATAATATTGAATTTTATTATTTTCAGTGTAAGGATATATTTGCAGAAACGTCCGTGTGATAAAACAACTACTATATGATAGGGACCAACAGGAAACTTGACCCGGGGCTTTGGGTCAAAAACTATGCGGATTATCTGTATAACTTTTCGATACAAAGGGTTAATGATGAGGACATGGCGAATGACCTGGTACAGGATACATTTTTATCGGCTTTGGAAAATGCCGGGACCTTTGCCGGGAACAGCAGCGAATTAACCTGGCTCAGGGCCATACTTAGAAACAAAATAATCGATTACTATCGAAAAAAGTCTTCCGGCCTGAACGCGGTTACCGAGCGGCGGGATTTTGAAGAAAACCCGGTCGAATATTTTGGAGAGGATGGTATCTGGAAAGCAGAATTCGCGCCGACTCCTTTTGGGAACGAGGGGCATCAGCGGTTAGATATGAAGGAGTTTTATACGGTACTGGAGTTTTGTATGGAAAAATTACCTGCCTTATGGATGTCCATCTTTCGGATGAAACACCTGGATGAGGAAAAAMCGGATGTGATCTGCAAGGAACTGCGGGTCACCTCATCGAACTATTGGGTGATCATTCACCGCGCCAAACTGAGTTTAAGGGAATGTTTGCAAAAAAACTGGATATGAAAAAGTGGATCAACAATTTAAGGCTGAAGGCTAACGGACAAAAATACACTTGCCGCCGTGCGACCTATTTTATCGAAAAGCGGCACGAAAAAGCATTGAATTTAAGTGACCTGACCGAGTTGTATATGCATTTAATCATTTGCCCTTTCTGCCGCCTTTACAGGATACAAAGCGCTATGATCCACAAAATGCTCCGGAAAATCATCAGGACAGAATCAGCTAATACCGTTGCCATGAACGGCGACGTCAAAGTGCAGCTACAGCAAATAATCGACGAAAAAAACAGAAATATTTAATTTTCAATGTAAGGATGGTCAGCCGGCCTCGTCTGTCAGGTCAAAGATTAATTCCAAACATTAAAATTAAAAACATGAAAAAATTGATGATGGCTGCATTGGCCCTGACCTTAGGCTGCAGCGCAATGGCACAAACCAAAGCAGACACGACCCAAAAACCGGAGAACTTTGTAATGCGTTACCACGGTAAAATGATGAAGATCGTTGACGGAAAACCTACACCGATGACCGAAACTATTACGCTGAATAATGGCGCTAAGGTAGCGGTTGACGGATCGGTTAAATTGCCTAACGGTAAGAAACTGAAGATCAAAGAAAATCAAAAAGTAACCATGAGCGGCAAAATGTCGATGGCCACCGGTAACTAATCATTTATCCGTTCAGCAAAGTCTGGTACATACCGGACTTTGCTGATTTTAACACTTAAGAACATGTCAACAACTGAAAATACCCCCTTTACCACGGAGCAGATCGCTCAGCAGTTTTTTGAACTCGTATCACAAGGAAAATTCGAAGAAGCGCAAAACACTTACTTTTCTTCAGAGATCATCAGCATCGAAATTCCCGATGCCGACGGCTTCCGCAAAAAAGACCAGAGCCTTGAAGCGATTGCCGCTAAACGTGAGGCATTCCAGGCCATTGTCGCCAGTGTAGAGGGCTTAAAAACTGGCCAGCTGATCATCCAGGGCAATTCCTTCGCGTTTGCTTTCGAACTTGATTTTACTGTAAAAGGCGGCGGCCCGCAACGCCTTGCCGAGATTTGCGTTTACCAGGTCGAAGCCGGAAAGATCATCGTAGAGCAATTCTTTAATTAACTATACCCGATCCCTTTAATTGAAAACGTCTGGCAACCTAATTGCCAGACGTTTTTTTATGGATGGCCGAATAGCTTAGAGATCCGGGTCATTAACCAAAGTGGCAGCCATCTCCGGACTCAAATCATATTGATTCTGCAGTGCGGCATTCAGATATTTATTGGCATCATAGCCCTTACCCAAACCTTTTAACAGACTGCCGATATAAAAAAGTTCCAGTCCTTCCAGCGGTCTGCCGGCAACATATTGTTCGTAAACCCGGTAAGCTTCATTCTTTTTATTGTTTCTGAAAAGCGCATACGCCAGCCACGCATAGGTTTGCGGGGTAGCGCGGTTAAAAAGTTCAGCCCTGGCCAGTTTTTCAGCTTCGAATGGCTGATTAAGGATGCCTGTATAAATTTCGATCAGGTATTTATTGTACATCATACCATAACGCGGATCGGTTGCGGCATGGACAAAAGCGGCGGCATACTTTTTTTGAAAAGATTTATTACCGGATTCCTGCGCTGCCTGATACATTTTAAAAAGGGGGTCAGGAAGTTTATTATGGGAAAGCACGAAGTTAAATAAGCGGTTTGCCGCCACCGGATCATGATCATGCACTAAAGCGATCCAGCCTATCCCTAAAATACTATGAACATCAACACTGTTAATTCGCGCACATTCCTTATATGCACTGAGCGCCTTTTCCAGATCGCCGGTATGTAAGTACAGATCGCCTTGATTGGACAGCGCTAAGTCCTTCAGGTATGGCCCCCTGGCCAATGATACCGTTTTATTGATGGCGGTTAATGCGCTGTCGGTCATTCCCTGGAGATGGTCATATTTTGCGCGCCTGAAATAGTAATTATAATCCCCAAACGGCTTTAATTGGGAAAGATAAAATTTGGCTTCGTTATAATAGCCCAGTTCAAAACTGACGTCAAAGGAAACATTATTACTGGTATAATTTTTAATCCCTAGCATTTTTGCCGAATCCAGTAGTAATTGCGCGCTGCTGAAACGGTGTTGCAACATCGCGGCAGCTATCAAGGCCAAATCTGCAGAGGCCAATTTATGGCGATAAGTATTACTGATCGCCCTGTAGATACTGTCAGCAGATCTGGCATCGTTAATGTCACCAAATTGATGAAAGCGCATGATGAGCGTCGCGGCATATCTGGCTTCATCGGTATTTTGCGGGTTCTCCGGATCAATTCTCCGCTGCCAGAATTTCATATCGGTATTGTTATCCGCAACAGCTGCAGGTAAGGTATAATGGTTTATCAGGCTGTCGACATATATTTTGCCAACCAATGGCTGGCGCTTACAGGAGCTAAAGACCAAGGTCACTGCTATAAGAGAGAAAAAAATTTTCATGATTACATTTTTAAATAAGCATCCGTTAATCGGCTGTCAGGTAGGAAATATAAAGCCGCACTATTGTTTAATTCAATTGGCTTAAGACACCATTAAAGGAGAGCTGGTATAGTTTCCGCAGGGCATTGTGGTTTCCACGCCCAAAAAAGTTCCTAAAAGAAAATACGCTGGATGGTCCAGCACCCTGCGATAACGACTATAATGGCCGATAATGGCATTACAACGAATTTTCGGTAATAAGGCTTTTTTCCGAACCATTTTGCCAAGAGAAAATACGCTGCCATAATAATGGTAAGCTGGCCGAGTTCAACACCGATATTGAACATGATCAGGCTGAACAGATAGGAACTTTTAGGAAGGCCTAGCGTGCTTAACACACTTGCAAAACCCAGACCATGGATCAATCCAAATAGAAATACAACACCGATACGTGATGCCTTAAGCTTTGGTGAAAATATATTTTCAAGGGCAACAAACAATATGGATACTGCGATTAACGGCTCGACTATTTTTACCGGAGGCGTAATAACGCCATACATAGCCAGGCCCAGCGTTATCGAGTGGGCCACTGTGAAAGCAGTAGCCTGGGTCAACAGCGGTTTGATTTTAGGACTTAAAAGAAACAAACTCAGGATAAAGAGAATGTGGTCGAATCCAAGCGGCAAAATATGGCGATATCCCAAACCGAGATAAACCAGCGCCGCTTCCCCGCCAGACATTTTCGATAGTTCTTTAACGACCACATGCGCGCTTGCCGGGTCGCTCCAAATCGCTAACAGGAAGACAATTATTAAGGCACGGCCCCAAACATTTAAATGCTGGCTTTGTAAAATTTTAGCCATTGGATGTTAAAAAAACAGGCCGGAATCACTCCGGCCTGGGTTAAATATTCAGTTATTACCACGGAGCAGCTTCGTAAGGAAAAGTGCTCAGGAAGGGTTTGTCATTGTGATCAACGTGATCCGAAACTAATCCAGGATTAGAGTTCCCGTCAGGTCCTCCCCAAATCAGCTTGAAGCTGGCATCGATCACGTCGTCGGCCAACCCACGACCTGTAAAGGTTCCGTAGCTGGTTGTTCCTGCGGTGCTTACATTAAGCACATCGGTCGCCAGGGTTTGGCTAAACGCCGTAGCGCTTAATCCGGCAGCATTAGTTGTGAAACCTGGGTTCAATGCCATTAGTCGGGACTGGATCGTGGATTGATACGCTGCGCCCTGGGCCGAAGGCGCAGTCGCATTGAATTTGTCCTGCTGGGCAGCATTAATAAACACAATGTTAACGCCAGGCCGGCCAACCTGATCACCCGCAGTTGAAAATGTAGCACCGGTGTTCGGATCTGAAGGCGCTACGTTATGATCTTTATGGCAGGCGCTGATCGATAGTAGAAGCGCACAGCCGCTCATTAAAAAATATAGTTTCTTTTTCATTTGATTCAAAATTTCGGGATTGATTAATTTTTTGTTTTCGTGTCCAGCCATACATTAATTTTGCCGGTGCTGTTCAGTAAGGATTTCGGTAGTTCCAAAACGACGCTCAATACGTTAGTTCCGGCTAATGAATCTGATCCGGGATTGCTGAATGTATTGGCTGCGCCGGTTACCACTTTTACATAAGCGCCAATGTCAAAAAAGAAAGGATCATCCCGTGGTCCTGCAAATGCAGTAATGCCTTTTGCAGATGTGGTAACAACAGGTGCCGTAGCGGTGTAAGGTGTTACATCAACAACAGCTGAAGCATTGCCAGTGATCGTACTGGTCGTCCCGGTGCTTTGTGGTTTATAGGGACCGTAGATATACATCTTGCCGGCTTTATAAACACACTGGATCACCAGGTCTTCCACATTGTCGCCTGTATTATCGATCTTGAATTCAATCAGCGTGTTTTCATCAAAACCAGCGGTTTTAGTTGCAGTTGGGCTCAGTAGGCCCTGTACATTCGCCGTGAATACCATTTTGTCAGCATTTACCGGGCTTTGGTAAACATACAGGTCGGTAATGTCGGTGCTCTTACCAGAAACAGCAGGCGCATCTCCGTGGTCAGAGGCCCATAAAATCCCGCCGCCGAGCAGCAAGGCTGCGGCAGACAGGGCTGCCACCATTCTTGTTTTTTTCATACTTTTTTTATTAAATTTCAATTGTTATTTGCCCTGATAGACGACGCCAAAATCCTATCCTTACAACCGAGGTGGATTATTTTCTATTAAAGAGGAACAGCGGCTGGCTAAGGAGTTGAATGTTACTGATTATCAAAAGAGAAGCAGTCGTTTCCGGCGAAAAAAATAATGATGAAATAATTCAAGGGGCTGGCGGGATGAAATATTATCTAAAAAAATAACTGATATGCGCCAGGGCTGCGAATTTGGTACCGGGGGTAAAAGCGATGCCATCAACAGGCGTTACTTCATTTTTTAACCGGGTGACCGTATCGAACTGGGTTTCTTTCCATTTTGCATTAAATATGTTGTTGATGGTTATGCCGATCTCATACTTGCCTTGTGTATAATTAAGAACCACATCATTGATAAAATACCCTGTTGCCGTCAGACTGTAATCTTCGTTTGCCGGTCTTTTTGAAAGATAGCGGTATCTGAAGCTGGCGTTTAAGCCGCTCTTACCAGAATAGGTTATTCCGGCTGTACTGCTTAATACAGGCGCAAGTGGTATATAATTCTGTCCGTCGGGCTCGTCGATTGCCCGGCCATGCGCATAATTCAGATCCAGGTCGAAGAAAATCGACTTTACCGGTTGGTACCTTGCCGAAAGGTCAACTCCCAAGCGCCTGGTGCGGCCGCTGAAATCGACTGAACCTCCGTCGCCGCCATA
Organism: Mucilaginibacter sp. P4_C11; assembly: GCF_056402115.1. Lineage (NCBI taxonomy): Bacteria > Pseudomonadati > Bacteroidota > Sphingobacteriia > Sphingobacteriales > Sphingobacteriaceae > Mucilaginibacter > Mucilaginibacter sp. P4_C11. Next base: position 19,982 of record NZ_JBFUIA010000056.1, read on the forward strand.
GACAAATTCCTTTTGAAGATAGATATACCATAATGAAGCATTGAAAAGCAGATTTTCAGTCGGTTTATACACGATCCCGAAATCTCCTGTATAAGCCGAAGGCAACGTTCCCGTTCCTTTCTCAGCTACAACTACCCTGGCATCGTTGGAATGGAAGCCCTTGCCTAATGAGAGGTATAATTCCGTTTTTGGGGACAGCTGCTCATAAAAATTCAGCTTGGGACTAAGGGTATGGTTAAAGGCCCTGTATTTCCCAGTCCCGTTAAAAGTGGTATCTCCTGCGAAAAGGTTTAGATAATGGTAAGCAAACTCATCAAATCTAAGCCCCGCATTAATACTGAACTTTTCGTTGAACTGAAAAGTCTCAGAAACATAAGCCCCTGTATTCAATTCGTTAATATTGCCTAACTTGATCCTGTTCAGTAAGGTATACCTGTTTTTAGTATGCGACAGTTCGGAACTGTCAGTGACATCGAGCCGGGCATCCAAACCTATTTTGGAAGTTAATTTTATGTTGCCGAGGTAATGTTCATACAGGTAACTGCCGTGGTAGCCGTACAGGCTGCGCTTTTCTTTTTGCCGTATTTCATCACCGTTTACCGGGTCCTCCAGAAAGAAAGTAAAATCCGTGTGCAGGTCAAACTTATAGCGGGAATAGTAAAACTGATTTTTTAAGATACCATTATTTTTAAAAGAGGTGATGAATTGGGCGTTGATATTGTTGCGTGAGGTCACACCGCCCTCATTCGGGTCCAGTGCGCCGTAAAAGCCTACAATACCCTGGTCAATGGCTTGATCAGGGATCTGGCCGGAAGCATACCAGCTACTGTGAAAGACCGAAGCGGATAGTAAAAGCCGGGTATTACCGGAAAGCCGGGTGCTGAATTTGGAGAATATATTCAGCCTGTTAAAATGCTGCGGGTTATCGAAATAACTATTGCTATAACGGTATTCCGAGGCCACATACCACGACTGTCCTTTGGCTTTATTTCGGTCGCCCAGCAGGTCAACCATGGCCAGCGCCCTGTAGGTATCAAATTGTCCGCCTTCCAACCGGATCAAATTGTTGGAGATGGCATCCGCAGTATGAAAATCTACAAAACCCGAAGTAACCAGATCGCCTTTTTCCGCATCATAAGAGCCTTTTTTATAATCGGTGCGTTCTATGGTTTCAGGAATAATAAAGTGACTGTCAGCATATCCCTGCCCGTGAGCATGTGATACCATATTGATCGGTATACCATCTACATTAAGGCTGATATCAGTGCCATGATCTGCATCGAACCCGCGTAAAAATATCTGTTCAGCTTTTCCGCCACCCTGGTGCTGACCGATGAATAAGCCCGGAACGATGCGGAGTACTTCCTGTGAATTAGATACGCCACGCATTTTAATATCAGCTTCACTGATCGTTTTATACGGATTACCGGAATTTGCATAAACGACTACATCGGAAAGCTGGGTCTCATGAACTGCAAGTTCAATAACCTGTCCAGGATGGGAGTTGTGCAATAAAATTTGCTTCTTTTCATAACCGACAGCAGAAATGCTGATGGCCGTTTCGGCAGCGTTCGCTTTGCCAAACTTAAATTGGCCATTTTCATCAGAAACAGTGGTCCTGTTCCCAGGATTAAGTACAACAGTTGCTCCGTTTAAAGGAGCGTGACTAATACTGTCAACAATAACGCCGCTAATGGTACGGTCCTGAGCGAGAAGCGCCAGACCGGGTAAGCATAACAGTAAAATGGCAGTTAAAAAAATCTTCATATTTATTTCAGGGATATCCCATATGAAGCAATGGACGACTAAATGAAATATTCCTTACACTATAATAAAATGAAATGGACTGTAAGGTATAGATAGGTATTACGTCTGTGATCTTAAACCCTGTCTTGCATCCTGCTTTCCAATGCCGGGGATTACAGGATAAATTTAGCCCAATGGATTTATTAAATGATCTAACTGTACCGAACGAACATTTTTACGCCCGGCTTCCGATCAATCAAATACCTTTAGATGAGATTTTATTAAAGGATGAATTATTTTTTACGGTTCCAGAAAACTGGCACGTCATCGTTACGGATATTAAGGGTTCGACAGAAGCGGTTGCTGCTGGCTTACACCAGCAAATAAACCTGATAGCAACGGGCAGTACGGTCGCCAGCCTGAATATTGCATTTAACAAAGGTATTACCATACCTTTCTTTTTTGGAGGGGACGGAGCTACATTTCTTGTCCCGGCTTCATTAAAAGAAGAATTGTTAAAATCGCTTCAGCTTTACAAACACAATACCATGATAAATACACACCTGGAACTGCGTGTGGGTGAAGTGCCTGTTCAGCAGATTTATGCTGCCGGATTTAAGCTGCGCTTATCAAAATTTGGAAGTTCAGCCTCCTTCGCTATTCCCGTCTTGTTAGGTGACGGATTAAGTTATGCAGAACGGCTCATAAAAGCAACCGGCTATGGGCAGCAGCACACAGCAGGCGAAGAAAAAGAACCTGACCTTACCGGGATGCTTTGCAGATGGGATGAAATACCGGCACCTCAAAATTCCAAAGAGGTCGTTACCTTATTGGTCATCAGCCAGTCTCAGGCAATCCAGGCAAGCGCTTTTAGCAGGGTCATGAAAATTATAGATGATATTTATGGCCCGCCTGCGCAAAGGCAGCCAATCAGTATCGCCAAACTCCGCCTTAAATCCACCTTTACAAAATTAGGACAGGAAGTAAAGAGCCGGGCCGGGAAGTCAAGCTGGTTGGAATCATTACATAACCGGTACATTGACTTGCTGGGTTATATTTATTTCCGGACGCCCACGGGTGTGGCCTATTTGAAAAACCTGGTAGAAATGTCGGATACCTTACTCATCGACGGACGGATCAATACCGTCATATCGGGCACAACTTTGCAGCGGCACGCATTAGAAAGAGCGCTGGATGCCATGGAAATAAATGGTGAGGTTTTATATGGCCTGCATAGCAGTACCGCATCGGTCATGTCATGTTATGTGCGTAACCCACAGGACGGCCATATTTATTTTGTAGACGGATCACAAGGTGGCTATACCATGGCTGCGCAGATGTTGAAATTCAAGATCAGGAACGACTTAAATAAATTGAGCTGAGCTTTTTGCCGCCATACAGCCGATGAAGAATCCAAATTAAAAGAACAAACGTGAAAAACGAGCAAATACCGAAAGAAATTATGCCGGTAGCTGAGTTTGATACAAAGGCTTCCATCGAAACCTTGTTGAAAGTTACAGCGGGGAATGACCACCGGCTAAGTGATATGGCAGACAACAAAGCACAGATTTTGATCACCGTAAATTCTATTATCCTTTCAGCGATCATCAGTCTGGTACTTGGACGCCTCAGAGACACCAGTTACCTGGTGGAACCATCGCTCATTCTACTGGCGACCAGCCTGGTGACCCTGATCCTGGCCATTTTGGCGACGCGCCCCTCACTTCCAAAAGGCAGGTTTACAGCCACCGATCTAACAGCAAAAAAAGTAAACCTGTTGTTTTTTGGAAATTTCTATAAGATGAAAATAAAAGATTATGCGGCCGGAATGACCCATGTTCTGAGCGATGATGAATTTTTATACCAAACCCTGATTAAAGATGAATATACCCAGGGCATCGTCCTTGGACGGAAGTACCGGTTATTAAGAGCGGCTTATAATGTATTTATGTTTGGGCTTATTATCGTTATCATCGTTTTCTTTAAACTCGTGATCTGGAATGGTAACCTATGGAATAGATAGGTAATAAAAATATAAGTAAAGTAAAAAACAGGAAAATGGAGAAAATTTAAGCGGCGAAAGTCACACCGACAGGAGGAAGAAACGGTATTATTAAATCTGCCGATAGTTGTTTAGCCGGCAATAATGTTATTTTCGATTAATACAGAAACCTAAAAGGATACCATTGATCTAAAACATTAATCATATTTTTACTAAAACCCTGAATGCCTAATGTCACATTTTATTACTACTAACAAGAAACACAAATTCGTTTTTCTTATTGCTTTACTATTATTAACCGGTTGTCGTCAAAAGTATCTCTGGTTCACCGAATTGCAAGGGGCGCATGGTGCTGAGAATGACCATGTACTAAGGGTTTATTTTGACCGCTATGGCGATGTTTATCCTCAAAAAAGCATTTATATTCATCCTGATGAATTCCTGCCAGGTAGGCCCGATGATAAACTCAATCACGCAAGATTGGAAACCTATTTTACCGGCAACTCAGCATATCTTGATGAAGCTTTGGCGGCATATGGATTGCCATCTACCAATAATCCCAAAGCAGACTACGATCATTTACAACTGAAAATCATGAATGAGTATAGGCTAAAACTACAGCAATTTAGCCAACAACAAACAATTCAAAACCTGGTGGTTCTTGTACATGGGTTTAATGACCCGAATCCAACAGGTACCTACCAGGAATTGCGAGACTTTATCCGCTCAGAACATTTTGATGAACACCACGAGTTTGCCTATTTGGAAGTTTATTGGGACGGCCTGACAGCCAATGGTGGTAGTCCCGGATATGCGAAGATTTGGGGCAAAGCCCAGTTTAACTCCCGTTACGTTTGCCTTGGATTGCGCAAGTTGTTAAATCAGATGGACATTCCAAAAACTATTCCAATGACTATCATTACACATAGCCTCGGTGCCAGCGTAGCAACCGGCGCGCTTTTTAATACCCATTCCAAATGGAATGATGATATTAATTCCTTTACTTCAAAAGAGATCAAACAATTAGAAGAAGAAAAAACACCGATAATGCCCGTTAGGTTAGGCATGCTTGCATCTGCAATCCCAGGTGTATCTACATTTACAGATATTTTGCAGAAATCACCTACGATCACTCCGGATAAAGAAAATATCAATCGAATTGTTGTAAGCATAAATCCGGGGGATTATGCTTTAGATAAAGGGACATTCAGAAAATCGCAATTCCTGGCAGCCCGTGCCGGCGCGACAACACTCGGTAGCGATTACGATGGAGAGGCTGAAAAAGTCCGTAATTGCTTAAAGAATATTTATGGACACGCTATAAGTAACGAGCAATATCGGGTCATCCCGTTTACCACGAAACCCATGCCGAATCCAAATGAAAAATTCAATGAACATGGGCTACATTATTATTTAAAAGATAAGCCGGCCATGCATTTATTTATTCAATCGTTATTCGCAAAATAACATGCAGCACTTTCAGACTAAAACAGAGCATTTAGTTCAAACGATGCAAAATCGGTTGGACAGTATTAAAATTATTGAAACATCAGGTGTGGTATTTGCACCGACCAAAGCAACTTACCTGCGTTTCTATTATGAGATCGCCTACTTTGTCCATGCGATAATGAACGATCCGGACCTTCATAAGCTATTCAATGCCACGCTTGACTATAAAAATAGCTTAAATACCAACCCGGACTATCCGATTGCACTGGAAAAGATCAACGATACCGTAAAAGAGATTGCCTCCACTTTACTTGCACTTCCCCCAATTTCCAAACTCGATGAGGAAGACATAAAATATCCCGATTACAAAAACCAACCGAGGCTTTACAAGGCGACCGGACTGCTCAACAATTGGCGACATTTTAATAGTGCAGACACGGTAGAAAAAGATGAGTTCGGTGAGAACTATTTAACAAGCACGCTTGCGGTCGCCGGGCGGCTGTGTGCAAGGCTCTGTGAATTTGTCCCGGAAGAACAACAAGCACAATTTGTCGAACTGATCAACAAACTACGTTTTCATATTGAATGGTACGATTACTACCATCATTTCGAACACGGATACCAAAAGGTACTGTCTGCTGAACATCTTTCGCAGGTTTATATCGCCGTGCATCCAACGTTAAGGATGGAGGATAGCGTTAATAACACTGTTAAGCAAAATATGATCAAAGAAGGTCAGGCTTACCTTGGGACGGAAACAATACGTACGCTAACTGCTGATTGTCAAAATATTTTCAATTACCTTTCCGAAAAGTTATATACCCAATTATCCATTGAGGCCTACGTAGACAGGTTTATCACTTATATATCCTTGTATTACAAGATCAATTTCAAAAAGGGGGATGCCGAAGGCGTTATGCAGCATAAATTCGAGGAATTTTTATTCAATGCCGGCTATTATCCCATTAGCGAAATGCAATTGCAATACGGCAGGCTTGATACGATCGCGGTCAATCCGGAACACGCCTTTTTATTTGAACATAAACAGCTTGACTTAAATAAAGCGGATGAAAATCAGTTAGCTGAAAGGATAAAGAATGCCCAAATTCAAAGCCATATTTATAAAGACAGCCTGAATAATTTCCCAAGATTAAATCATCATGTTTTTATATTATTATTTACAAACCGTAAGGTGATTTTTAAAGACAATGTTGACCGGATCACGAAAAATGGAATTGTGTTTATTACCAAGGTTTGCACAGTTTATGATAAAACAGCTTCAAATATTAAAGATGAGGTGACTATTGATATTAACAACCTCATAAATTGATCTTATGGCCAGCGACAGACCCACTAATATATTTCGCAGCCTTGATGGAAAAGGCAGTAAGGAGATCTATCCCAAACTCAGAAAAAATGCTGATAAGCATTTTAAAGCTGCTGAATTATTGGTCAATGCCGGTGATTTTGCCAACAGTATCGCGCACCTGATCTTGGGATCAGAAGAATTGGTCAAATCATTTGTACTTGTGTTACAAGCTTATGATTTCCCAGTGAAAAAGATCGCCAATTATGATAAACTATTTACCCATCATGTTGCCAGACACAACCTGCTCAAAGAATTTTATTCCATATACCGATTCATCACTGGCATTGTTGAATGGCCGGACTGGAATAAAGGCAGTTCCTTTTTAAGCAATTTCATCAAGGTTTTAAATTACGGGGTTGACGTACTGAACACAAGTGTTAAAAATTACGAGTGGTGGAACAATGCCGACCAAATGAAACAGCACTGCTTTTATTTAGATTACAATACCATCGGTACTTTTGACCCGGCCGCTATTGACCGTAAAGCTTATGAAACAACTTTTAACATTACCAAAAAGTTCCGGGAAGATCTTCGGCTTATGGTCATCCTCATTGAAAGAGCATCGGCACCAGCCTTGGGCGAACTCAAAGAGGCGTTTATTTCCTCTGGCCTTGTAGAAC
>NZ_JBFUIA010000057.1:0-44732 GCF_056402115.1 Mucilaginibacter sp. P4_C11
CAAAATACCTGAAGACTACCGTTGGTTAGTACTAAACATTGCAAACGGAATTGATTCAAAATACCCTTACGTGCAAATAACAAGCGAAAATAATTTTGCTGATTATTTTTATGAGGCAGATCAGTATAATCCAGCGATTCCGTTTAATGTCTCAGAGCGTGTGAGATTCGAATCTGAAACCATAAAGGATGTTTACGACTTTCCTTATAAAACCACATTTGATCCTGAACATACTTTGTTTGATGGTATTTTTAATGGTTGGGTTAATGTTGGTATTGATGAGCTACTAATTGTAAATGGAACTGAGTATGGCAATATGTGGGTTTTGGATGTTACATCTAATAATGAAGTACGTCCAATGTATAATGAAGCTAAAAACCTGCAAAGGATAGGCTTTACCGAGTGGGTAGAAAAAAGATTAGATTATTACATTTTTAGGTTCATTAATAAATTACCTTTATATTAATGCATAAATTAGTTGGAAATTTTCTATTCCGTCCTGTAAATAGGCTATACACTGAAAGTTTTATTACTGCATCGCGAAATACTATAAAGAGTATCGATCTTACAAAATGGAAAAATTCTTGCCTTGTTTGTTAAATCTAAATCATTATTTCACCTATAACTTGACTGCGTTTTAAAATCTCATATATTAAACGTACCTTTGCGCCAAATTTATAGGGGCATATTTCATGCAAAAAATAAGAAACATTGCGATCATCGCACACGTTGACCACGGTAAAACTACATTGGTTGACAAAATTTTACACAGTTGCGCCATCTTTCGCGATGGCCAGGAAACTGGTGAATTAATATTGGACAACAATGACCTGGAACGTGAGCGAGGTATCACCATCGTATCAAAAAACGTTTCGGTAAGGTATAAAGACGTTAAGATAAACATTATAGATACTCCTGGTCACGCCGATTTTGGTGGCGAGGTTGAGCGTGTATTGAAGATGGCGGATGGTGTATTACTACTTTGCGATGCTTTTGAAGGCGCTATGCCTCAAACCCGCTTTGTAACCCAAAAGGCTTTGGCTTTAGGCTTAAAACCAATTGTGGTTGTAAACAAAGTAGATAAAGAAAACTGCCGTCCTGAAGAAGTTTACGAACAGATCTTCGAATTATTCTTCAACCTTGAGGCAACTGAAGATCAACTGGATTTCCCGGTTATCTACGGTTCGTCAAAACAAGGCTGGATGAGCACCGACTGGAAAACACCTACCGAGGATATTTTCCCGTTAATGGATGCCATATTAGCTAACATTCCTCCTGCACCTATCGCCGACGGTACCTTACAAATGCAGATTACCTCTTTGGATTATTCTTCATTCGTAGGTCGTATCGCTATCGGTCGTGTGGCACGTGGTACCATCAAAGAAAACCAGCCGGTATCTTTGGTAAAACGCGATGGCACCATCCAAAAATCAAGAATTAAAGAACTTTATACTTTTGAAGGTTTAGGTAAAGTACGCGCTACAGAAGTTAGCTCGGGCGATATCTGTGCCGTAGTTGGTATTGAAGGTTTTGATATTGGCGATACCATTGCCGATTTTGAAAAACCAGAGCAACTGGCGGTTATCAAAATTGATGAACCAACCATGAACATGTTGTTCACCATCAATACTTCACCTTTCTTTGGTAAAGAGGGTAAATTTGTTACATCGCGCCACTTACGTGACCGTTTGTACAAAGAGATGGAAAAAAACCTGGCGCTTAAGGTTGTTGAAACCGAATCGCCTGATTCATACCTGGTGTATGGTCGCGGTATCCTTCACTTATCAGTTTTGATCGAAACCATGCGTCGCGAAGGTTACGAATTGCAGGTAGGTCAGCCACAGGTTATCGTTAAAGAAATTGACGGTGTTAAATGCGAGCCGGTTGAAACCCTTATTGTTGATGTACCGGGCGATGTCGCCGGTAAAGTAATTGAATTGGTAACGCAACGCAAAGGAGACCTGTTGGTGATGGAACCTAAAGGCGATTTACAACACCTTGAATTTGATATCCCGGCACGTGGTATCATCGGTTTACGTAACAACGTATTAACTGCTACCGGTGGCGAGGCTATTATGGCACACCGCTTTAAAGCATATGAGCCATGGAAAGGTACTATTCCTGGCCGTTTAAATGGTGTATTGGTATCTATGGATACAGGTAAAACCACTGCTTTCGCAATTGATAAATTACAGGATCGTGGCAGGTTCCACGTTGATCCGGGAGTTGATATTTACGAAGGACAGGTATTAGGCGAGCACATTCGCGATAACGATTTGGTTATTAACTTAACCAAAGGCAAGCAGTTAACCAACATGCGTGCATCAGGTAGCGATACCAACGTGAGGATTGCACCAGCCATTAAATTCTCGTTAGAAGAATCAATGGAGTACATTCAGGCCGATGAGTACATCGAAGTAACGCCGCAAAGCATCCGTTTACGTAAAATCTATCTGAACGAAAACGAGCGTAAAATTAACGCCAAGAAATTTACAAGCCAATAATCAGGTAAGTAAATTACAATATAGAGCCCTTCGGTAATTCCGGAGGGCTTTTTTATTGCGATAGTAATATATTTTGCCGATAGCCGATTATTATTTATTTTTAGACAATAAAAATTAACTAAATAAATTACTACTTACCCAAACCTTATTATGAAAAGACTTTACTTTTTATTAATACCATTATTTGCTGTGCTTTACAGCAGTTGTACAAAAATTCAAGACGACGGGCCGGCACCAGATCCGCTTCAGGGCTTATTGTTAACCGATACCCTTACTATGTATACCGGCAATGTTGTAAAACTGAATGTTACGGTTACCCCTACATCGTATGATACTACCAAACTGGTATGGAAATCATCAGATACCTCTGTAATTTCTGTTACTAATCGGGGTGTTATCACAGCAAAAAACGAAGGGACGTCGCAGATCTCGTTGAGTAATGTGGCGGAAACCAAAAGCGTAAGCTGTTTGGTAACTGTTAAGGATAGTTTAAAGGTGGGGTTAATTGCTTATTATCCGTTTAATAATAGTGCTAATGATTTCTCGGGGCATAATTATAATGGAACAGCGCACGATATTACCAGTGTTGCTGACAGATTTGGAAAACCAAACTCAGCTTATAACTTTAACGGTATCAGCAGTTATATAACAGTTGCTGATAAACAGGCTTTAAGGCTTAACAGTACGAATTTTACAATTAATTATTGGATTAACTTGGATAATTACAGTTCTTCATATGGTACTACGGTATTCAGCAAACGCGCGGTAGGTAATCAGCAAGGATGGATAACCGGTGTTGGCGGTGTTTTAAATGCAGGTTCAATAGTAGGCAAATCAGGTACTATAACTTATAATGTATCGGGCGGTGGTGATCCGTTTGCTTATGGTCAGTTGGTATGTGGTATAAGTGCGTGGCACATGCTTACAGTAGTATATAATTATGATTCAAGCCAGGTTGCTTTATATGTGGATGGTGTTTTTGACAGGATATCTGAAAATATCCCTACACCAAATGCTGACATTAACACTAATCTGTATATAGGGGCTGATAGCCAGGGATTAGGCAATCCAAGTAGTCAGGCTTATCTTATGAAAGGTGGTTTAGACGATATGAGGATTTACAAAAGGGTTTTAAATGCTCATGAGATCCATAAGCTATTCGTGGCAACTAAATAATTGCCAAACCGCGATATAAAAACAGGTCTGTGTTAGGATAAACACAGGCCTGTTTTATTTTATAAAGCTTACGGGGCAGTAATACAGGCCGGTCTTAATGTTTACATTAACGTATTAAAATAAAAAAATTAAATTTGCGGTTATGAATAGCAATAGCCGGCTTAATCCCACCTTGTTTTCTACCAGATATGTTCATTTAACAAAGTTGCGTGATGCCACTTTAAAGATAATGCAGGAATTAACTGCCGGTAGCAATAAACTGCAACTTATTGATTTTGGCTGTGGCGACATGCCGTACCGCTCAGTTATAGAGCCAATGGTAGGTAAATACATTGGTGTGGACCTCGATCTAAACCCTTTGGCAGATTATCATATTGATTATGATAGCAAAACAACTTTGCCCGATAATTATTGCGATATCATTTTATCTAACCAGGTATTGGAGCATGTTGATTCTCCCCACAGTTATCTTTCTGAGGCTTTGCGCCTTTTAAAACCCGGTGGGAAAATTATCCTTACTACCCACGGGTATTGGTATTATCACCCCACACCGTATGATTACTGGAGGTGGACAAGTGCCGGATTAAGGAAGACAATCGAAGCCGAAGGTTTTGAGGTGGAGTCTTTCCATGGTATAATGGGCCTTGCTGCAAGCGGTATTCAGCTTTTTCAGGATGCCATCCTTTTAAAGTTACCTAAGTTTTTGGTGCCGCCTTTTGCGTTTGTGATGCAAAGCTTTATTCGGCTGTTTGATAAAATACACTCGCAGGCGCAACGCGACCGTGATGCCTCCCTATATGTAGTTGTAGCTCAAAAAAGCAAGGGTGCCGTGTAATGGATGCATTTAATCTTTGTATTATAAAGCCGAACAAAGACGCTTTTTCTGAAACATTCGTACAGGAACACATTGACAGATTGCCTGGTAATAAAAAAGTGTTGTACGGAGGTGCTTTTCCTGTTTATGACCACGAAGGAAAGTTTCTTATCCGGTCCAAACTTGGATTGTTAAGTTATTTAATACAAAAAAGGTTATTTAAAAAAAAGAGTATCCGGGTGCGTACGATAGCCTTGGTTAACTACCTGAAAAAGGAAAAAATCGATGCCGTATTTGCGGAATATGGAATGGTAGGGGCTATGGTGACCGAAGCTTGTAAACTTGCGAATGTACCATTAACTACGCATTTTCATGGTGCCGATGTTTACCACAGGGAAACGGTAAAAAGCTACCGCAAGCTTTATAATAAATTGTTTGAATACGGAAGTGCGTTTATATCCGTATCTGCAGATATGGTGATTGATTTAATCAATCTGGGGGCACCCGCAGGTAAAATAACCAATGCTTCCTGTGGAGTTGATACCATTAAGTTTCCTCAACTAAATATTGCCGGAACAAAAAGGAATTTTTTGGCTGTTGGGCGCTTTGTAGAAAAGAAATCGCCTCAATCGGTAGTGAGGGCTTTTAAATTGGTGGCTGACAAATTTCCCGACGCGAAACTTTGGATGGTTGGCCAGGGCCCCTTGTTTGAGGAAACCCAATCATTAGTAAAAGAATTGGGGCTTGAGGAGCAAATATCACTAACCGGGGTGTTGAAAACCGACCAGATCAAAGCGTTAATACAGCAGTCACGATGTTTTGTTCAACACTCGGTAACAGCTGCTAACGGCGATAAAGAAGGTACTCCGGTAACTATTTTAGAAGCGGGTTCTTCTGGTTTGGCTATTGTAAGTACACAGCATACCGGCATAAAGGAAGCGGTTATTAACGGGGAAACAGGCTTTCTGATTGCTGAACATGATATAGAAGGGATGGCTACCTGCATGATGAGAATTGCAGAAGATATTGAACTTGCAGCCTCGCTTGGGGCAAAGGAGGCAACCCATATCCGCAATAATTATGATATTAGGGACAGAATAAAAACACTTACCGGAATAATAAAGCAATCAATAAAAAAAGACTAACATGTTAAAAAAACTGATGCACAAGGTTATCAATAATTTAGGCTACGACCTGGTAAAGCCGGATAAACGCCTTGTTGTTAACGGCCTGCCTGCCGATTTTGAAAAAGCAACACTTGATACATACTACAAGGTAAAAACGTACACCATGACCACGCCGGAGCGGATTGCTTCGTTATGCAATGCTGTAAACTACCTTGTTAAAAATAATATACAAGGCGATTTTGTGGAATGCGGCGTATGGCGGGGCGGCAGTACCATGGCGGCAATAGATACCTTAATGAAAGCGGGAGATACCACGAGGAATATCTATTTGTATGATACTTTTGAAGGTATGTCTGAACCCACCGAGGCGGACAAAATAACTACTGGTACAGGAGCAGACGAATTATTAAAAACAAGCGATAAAGACGATCCAACATCTGTTTGGTGCTACTCGGCATTAGAGGAAGTACAAAAGAATGTAGGCACGCTCAATTATCCAGCGGCAAAGGTGCATTATGTAAAAGGCAAGGTTGAAGATAGCATCCCGCAAACTATGCCCGGGAAAATAGCCTTGCTAAGGCTCGACACCGATTGGTATGAATCCACCGCTCATGAGTTGGAGCATTTATACCCCTTACTGGTGCCCGGTGGCGTTATCATTATCGACGATTATGGCCATTGGGAAGGCGCGCGCAAAGCAGTTGATGAGTATATTGAAGCCCAAAAATTACCGTTGCTGTTAAACAGGATAGATTATACCGGCCGTATTGGTATTAAATATTAATTGCTGGCATGGGTATAGTAAAAAAGCAGGTTTATAAAAATACCATCCTCTCGTATGCGGGCATGGGGGTAGCTTATATAAACACTGTTTTGCTTTTTCCGTTTTTTACCAATGCCGGGCAATACGGTTTTTATAATCTGATTATCAGCGTATCGGTTTTATATTCATTGGTGGCCAGTATGGGGGCCCCAAGTATTATAGCCAAATACTTTCCTTTTTATCGTACCGAAGATAATAAACATAACGGTTTTATGCACTGGGTGGCAGGTTTAACTCTTGCCGGATTCGTGTTAGCCACTGTATTGTACGTTGCGCTTAGGCCGGTAATATTGGGCGCTTATACCGGTAATTCGGTATTTTTTGCCAAATATTACTATTACCTTATTCCGCTTTCGTTATTTATAGTGGTGTTCAACTACCTGGAAATGACCGGCCGGGTAGTTTATCAAACTATTTATTCCAATTTTTTGCAAAATGTTTTGCTGCGGTTGCTTACTACGGTTTATTTATTGATGATAGCCATCAAATGGATAAACTTTGAAGATTTTATATTCTTGTACATCGGTAGCAATGGTTTAATTTCTTTATTACTGCTTTTAAGCATCATGAGCACCGGTAAATTTGCTTACGGGGTAAATGATGGCAGTTTTAAAATCATAAAAAAGAAAGAGATTGTAAATTTTGGCCTGTTTACTTTAGTTGCAAGTGCGGTGTATGTGCTACTGCAAAAAGTAGATACTTTGATGCTAAGTTCAATGGCGGGGGATAGTGTGCAGGGTATTTACAGTTGGTATTTTAATATCGCGTTATTGATAAGTGTGCCGGCCACTGCTTTGAGCAGAACAACCTATGCCATCGTTGCCGATGCATGGAAATCAAAAAACATGGAGAATATTGCCGATGTGTATGCTAAAACCTCTATCATTCAAATGGTATTTGGATGCCTGTTGTTTATCGGTATAATTATTAACCGCGAAAACTTGTATGCTGTTGCCCGTAATAAGGAGTTTACCGATCCTAAATATTTTACGCTTTTTCTGGTGATAGGCCTCGGATTTTTGGTTGATATAACCGGCGGGTTAAATACCTATATCATTACTACTTCGCATAAGTATAAACTCATTACCATATTGGTTTTGTTGGCCAGTATTTTTTGTATTGTTTTAAACTATATCCTGATCCCTAAAATTGGAGGAATGGGGGCGGCTATAGCTTATTTAATCACTATGACAGGTTTAAACTTCTGCACCTGGTTTTACATTAAATACCGCTTTAAAATGCAGCCATTTAATTACAGGCACCTGCTGGTGTTGGTAGTATCGGCGGTGAGCTTTTTGGCTGGTAAATATTTTTGGCGCATGCCTAATTTATACCTGGATATAGTGCTACGTAGCGGAGTAACAACGTTGGTTTATATCCTGATGACCTATCTGTTTAAGATCTCGGAAGATGTGAACGAGAAAATAAATTCCACCTGGCGCAAGCTTAAAGCCATTATTAAATAATAATTCGCTTAAAACAGAAGAGATAATTAAAGCTATAATTTTACCTTCGTAAATAATGCAGGAATCAATTATTGGCGGTGACTATAAAACCGCTTACGATCAATTTTACGAAAAGCACGATGAAGCCTGGCGAATGCTGGGAGCAAAATACAAAGCGCAGCATATTATAGATGTATGCCGGGGGCTTACTTTTGCCAGGGTATTGGAAGTGGGGGCCGGCGACGGCAGTATCTTAAAAATTTTGTCCCAAAATAACTTTGCACTTGAGTATCATGCTGTCGAGATCTCTGAAAGCGGGGTAGGCTATATACAATCGCGCCAGATACCCAATCTAAAATCGGTTCAGGTATTTGATGGTTATAAATTGCCTTTTGCCGATGATAGCTTTGATCTGATCATTCTGTCGCATGTGCTGGAGCATGTGGAGCATGAGCGCATTTTATTGCGCGAGATAAAGCGTGTTGCAAAACGTTGTGTTATTGAGGTTCCGCGCGATTATAAAACAGGTGTTGATACGCGGATTAAACATTTTTTGGCTTACGGCCATATCAACGTTTATACGCCAACCTCGCTCCGGTACTTGTTAAGTACCGAAGGTTTTGAGCTGGAGAATGACCTTACATCGATGATTGAACCTGAGGTTACCAGGTTTAATACCTACGTTAATCAAAAGAAACCGAAGAGCTTACTGAAAAATTTGAAAATAGCAGCCGAATATTCAGTTAAGCAAACCTTAAGTAAATTGATGGGAAAAAAGGTGCGCGAACAATTTGCCAACGCTTATACCGTTTTGTGTAAAAAAGCCGACCATCAACCCGAATTATTCTGACTTTTACCTGATCAATGCAAAAACTTGCCCCTATAGCTCTGTTTGTATACAACCGGCCCGATCATATGCGCCGTACCATCATCCATTTGCAAAAAAATGTATTGGCAGATGAATCCCGTTTATATATTTTTTGTGATGGTCCCAAAACCGAAACCGACCGGGCCAAATGCGATGAGGTAAGGCAGGTTGCTAAAGAAACGTCCGGCTTTAA
Organism: Mucilaginibacter sp. P4_C11; assembly: GCF_056402115.1. Classification (NCBI taxonomy): domain Bacteria; kingdom Pseudomonadati; phylum Bacteroidota; class Sphingobacteriia; order Sphingobacteriales; family Sphingobacteriaceae; genus Mucilaginibacter; species Mucilaginibacter sp. P4_C11. Next base: position 8,951 of record NZ_JBFUIA010000057.1, read on the forward strand.
ATCGGTAAAAGTTATCCTGCGCGATAATAACCTGGGTTTGGCAGAGTCTATCATCAGCGGTGTTACCCAGCTGGTGTATGAATATGGTAAAGTAATTGTTTTTGAAGATGATCTGTTATCATCGCCGTATACCCTGCAATACTTTAACGAGGCATTAACCCGTTACGCAAACGATGATAAAGTGATGCATATTGGGGCCTATATGTATAACCTGAAAGAGAAAGACCTGCCCGATGCCTTCTTCTATCGCGCAGCCAGCAGTTGGGGCTGGGCAACCTGGGCACGTGCCTGGGATAGCTTTGAACCCGATATTGATAAACTGATAGCCCAGTTTGATGCAGTTAGGGTACTTAAGTTTTCCATCGAAGGTAAAATGAATTTCTGGAAACAGATTAAGGAGTTTAAGGCCGGTAAAAACAATTCATGGGCTATTCGCTGGTATGCTTCTATATTTTTAAAAGGCGGCCTTACCCTAAATCCGGCCAAATCGCTTATCAACAACATAGGGCACGATGGCACGGGTTTTCATAGCAATAAAGAGAATATGTACGATGTGCATATTTCGCAGCAACCGGTAAAAAAATTCCCTGATGTAGTAGAGGAAAATGAAAAAGCATACAAGGCAATTAAGCACTTCCTGGCACATCGTAAAGGTACTTTACTGCAGCGTGCCGTAAGGTTTGTTAAACAAAGAGTAGGCTGACAGGGCAAACGCATCTAAATGGCCAACGGCGATAAGTTGTTATTAGCTAACGTAATAAGCTTATGGCGTCGGGAAGATATAAGCATCAAACGATACCCTTTATTTATTGCTTATCCTGGTTAGATGATCGCGGTACCCAAGGACTTGTATTGGTCAACAACAGGCACAATATTTGGATGCGCCTAAATTGCGCTATCGATTTAGTGTTAACCATGATAAAATATAAAGTATTTATTACCAAGTACTTGTAGGTATTTTATCTAAAATGTGTTAAGTTATGTTAACCCAATTGGACGGGTTTGCCCCGGGGTGGGTTGATTGCATAATTCATATTGTGGTGTGAATAACCTTATTTTTGGAATATGTTAAAAGTAGTGCATCTGAATACCTATGATGGCAACGGCGGCGCAGGTCGCGGCTGCATGCGTCTTAACCGGGCATTAATAAGCCAGGGTGTAGCATCAAAAATGCTGGTGCATTATAAATTTGGCAGCAACCCACAAATAGGTACGTTCAATTCCAACAAAATCCAAAAATCATACACTGCCTTTACTATTATATTGGAGCGGATTTTGGCCAAACGTTTTTTAAAACCGCTGATGAAAACACCGTTTTCATTTGCCTGGTTTGGCCGTTCTGTCATCCATCACCCGGATGTTAAGAATGCCGATATTATTCACCTGCACTGGATCAATCATGGTTTTCTTGACCCGAAGCATATTGCCGGGATTACCAAACTTAATAAGCCAGTTGTATGGACCTTTCACGATAGCAATGCCTTTACAGGTGGTTGCCACGTACGTTATGCCTGCGATCATTTTATGCGCGAATGTGGTAACTGCCCATTGCTGGTCAAGCCTTCGGATACCGATATTTCGCACCAGATATGGGAGCAAAAAAAGGAGGCTTATGAGGTGTTGGATTTTGCCATAGCTGCCCCAAGCTTGTGGATGCAGCAATCAATAGCCGCAAGCAGCCTGATGCAAGGTAAAGCGGTTCATCATATACCCAACACCCTCGAAACAGATATTTTTAAGCCCGTTGACAAACATGAGGCAAAAGAAAAGGCGGGATTACCAACCGACAAATTCATTTTTTTAAGCGGGTTTATGCCGTCGCGTAAAGATTTACATAAAGGCACCCAATATCTGCTGGACAGCATGGAATTGCTGAAGCAGCGTTTGGGCGTAGATGCCGGAAAAATAGAACTGGTTGTTTTTGGCAATCGTGGAACGGAAGGCCTGCCCGATTTTCCATTTAAAACCAGCTTTTTAGGCACGATAAATAACGACGAACAGCTGGCATTGTATTATGCCGCTGCCGATGCATTCCTGATTCCTTCCCTTGAAGATAACCTGCCTTATACCGTTATGGAAAGCCTGGCTTGCGGAACGCCCGTAATAGCCTTTACAACGGGCGGCATACCCGATATGGTTAAGCATGAATATAACGGCTACCTGGCCACCTATCGTTCGGCAGGGAGCTTTACAGATGGTATGGAGTGGGTTATTAAACATCCGCAACCACAGTTGCTGCAAAAGCAGGCCCGGGATACGGTAATGGAAACGTTTTCTGAAGAGGTGATTGCCAAAAAGCACATCGAACTTTATCAAAGCTTGTTAAAGGATACAGGAGGTGATGATGTTTAATCCTAAGCTTAGCGTTATCACGATAGTATACAATAACGTACGCGATATCGAACGTACCATCTTGTCTGTTTTAAATCAAACCTACAACAATATCGAATACATTATTGCAGATGGCCTTTCTACTGATGGAACTTTGCAGGTAATTTCGAAATACCAGGATAGTGTAAGCAAATTTATAAGCGAGAAGGATAATGGCATTTATGATGCCATGAATAAAGGATTAGCATTGGCATCTGGTGACTATGTTATCTTCATGAATTCCGGCGACGAGTTTTTTGATGCCGATACCGTAGCCGCTGTTTTTGGCGCTGCCGATGATGCCGATATTTATTACGGCGAAACCGAAATGATAGCAGACAGTGGCGAAAGTTTAGGCCAGCGCCGTCATAAGGCCCCCGAACAGTTTACCTGGCGCGGGTTCAAATACGGTATGAGTATCAGTCACCAGGCTATTTACGTAAGGCGGGCATTAGCCGAACCCTTTGATAGGCAGTATCAATTAAGTGCAGATATTGAATGGATTATCCGGGCTGCAAAAAAAGCGAAAAAGATAGTCAATGTAAACAGGTATGTTGCCAAATACCTGGTAGGAGGGATGTCCAAAAAAAAGCATCGCCAGAGTTTACAGGAACGTTTTGATATTATGAGGCGATATTATGGTTTGATTCCAACAGTATTAAATCATTTTGTGATAGCTTTTAATCTTGGCTGGTACTGGCTGAAGAATAAGCGGACAAATGATTAACATAAACAAAAGAGCGATGAACTTTCGCCCATCGCTCTTTGTCAGATAATTTTAATCCACCAATATCAGGCTTTTTTTGCAACCGGCTTAGCTGCCGGCTTTTTCTTAGTTTCAGTATAAGCTGCACCACCTAAAGCCAATACAAGCAAGATAGATCCCGCTAATGAGATATTTTCGCCTGCATAATAAGATGTGGGATGGAAATCGAACTTGATGGTGTGATTACCAATAGGGATCACCGCAGCTCTTAACAAATAATCGGCACGGAAGTAAGGTGATTCTTTACCATCAATAGTCATGCTCCAACCTTTATCGTAATAAATTTCTGAAAACACGGCCACCTGTGCTACCGGGCTGCTGCTTTCATAAGTCAGGTGCTCCGGCTCATATTTGGTTAATTTTATAGTGGTGGTTGGAGCTTGATCGGCACCCACCGATTTCCCATCAATCATGCCTTTATATTGCTTATCGACAATGGCTTCGTCTTTTGGCGAGAAGCTGCTGATGGCCTGCATCTCCTGGTCGGCGTTATCGGCAAATTTTACGCTTTTTACAAACCATACGTTGCCGCAGGCTGTTTGGTTAGCTTGCATACCGGCATTGCCCGATTTAGGATCAACAGTAATGATGTACTTAGTATTCAGCATATCCAGTACATCGTGGTTAACGCTTTTGGTAAATTGGTTTTGAATCAATTCATCAAACCTTCTCAACCTTGCTGAATGGAAACCGCCTACAGTTTTATAAAAATAAGATGAGTGTGAGTCATGAAAAGGATCGCCCGATGTCATATCAAATACGCGGAAATTAGGATCGGTATCCTTGAGAATAAACTGATCAACTTCGCGCGGCGTGTACTGTTGCTCCAGGTCAGATTTGGCTACAAAGTTTGCATCCTTCAGGTAGCGTTTATCAACTCCCCACATGTCAATTATAACAATTACAGCCAGCACCAAGGCAGCAATATTTGCTTTTATTTTTTGTTTGATAATTAACCACAACAGGCCTGCCGTTAACACAACGAAAATTAGCGAGCGGATAGCGTCTGCGCGTTCAAGGCTTTCCCTGTCATCTATTATTGCGTTGGCAACAGAATTTGCAGTGCCGGTATCGCCTTTGAATATTTGGGTTAGGTTTGCCACAAAAGCCGCATGTTCATCAGCCCTGAAACTCAACAATATTTGCGGAACCCCTATCATAATTAATAATAAGCCGCCTGTAATATAAAACGCAATTTTGGCACGTTTGAAAATAAATGCCTTATCGGTATTGGTAATAACCTCGTTAACAGCAAGCAGTGCCAATATAGGGAAGCAAAATGCCGCGATGACCAGCGTTGATTCAACCGCCCTGAACTTGTTGTACATGGGTACGTAATTGAAAAAGAAATCGGACAGGAAAGGTAAGTTTTTACCGAATGATAACAGCATGCTTAACAACACTGCTCCTAAAACCCACCATTTAATACGGTTTTTAACAATAAGCAGGCCTAAAATGAAAAGGAAGCATATGGCTGCACCAAAATACCAGGGGCCAAATGTACTTGGCTTATTGCCGTAATACAATGATTGCGAAACAAACCCCTGCGCCTGGCCTGCATCAACGCCCTTATCGGTTAATATTTTTACCGCCTTAGAGTCATCGTCGGCAACGGTGCTGCTGCCACCTCCGTAAGCGTTCGGAATTAAAAACGTAAGGCACTCACCAACGCTTTGACTCCAGGTGTAAGCATAATCCTTATCTAACCCGTGGTTAGGACCTTCAGTGCCTTTGGCAGTTAAGTTTGCTTTGCCTCTGATAGTGTATTGGCTGTATTCATAAGTTGTCCATAAGGTACCTGCATTTACCGCGATAGCCAGCACTATGCCTGCCGCCAAAAAGCCCATCGATTTTAAAAATGGCTTGGTTTGCTTGTCTTTTATAGCATGGTAAAGCTCGATACCCAATAATATAGCTATAGATAACAGCAGGTAATAAGTCATTTGTACGTGATTACTGCGGATTTCCATTGCCAGGAAAAACGCTGTAAGCGAAGCACCTAAAAGGTACCGGCCACGTAACGTTAAAATAATGCCCGCAAGCAAAGGCGCAAAAAATGCAATAGCATAAGCCTGGTTACTATGGCCCGCGGTGATATAAATAAAATTGTATGACGAAAACGCAAAAGCTATTGCCCCCGCGGCTGCCAGCCAGGGCGAAAGCCGCAATACGCTGAATAACAGGTATGCACCTAATAAATAAAGCAGTATGGTATCAACCGGGTTAGGGAATACAATCTTTAAAATATCAATAACATGTGAGGTAATGTTTGAGGGGAACGAAGCCCAGATTTGGTAAGCAGGCATGCCCCCAAACATTTGATTGGTCCATAATGGTGCTTTACCTGTAGCGGCCTTAACATCATTGATCTCTTTTTGCATGGACTGCGCCTGAGATACATCACTTTGAAATAATACTTTACCCTGTGTTAGTGGAGTAATGAAGTAAGCAAAGGAAATTGCTATAAAAATTGCTACAATAATGAGATGGACACTATTGCGCTTGAACCAGTTATTCATTTAAGTTTTTTGAAATGGATATTAATTCCTCAAAAATAGAAAATTGAACGGGAATAGGAATTATTAGTTGTAAAGGAATTACTTAACAGGCTTACTAGCGGCTGCGCATTACAAAAAAGAAAATAACCATGATAATCAAGCTTAAAATATAAGCTATTACTTGTGCTTTGTTGTAATCTTCCCGGTACTTACGGATGTTGAAAAAGTTATAAACCGCTAATGCGGCAACTACCACCCAAAAAAACGTATGGATCTTGGTAGCAGATACAAACAACTGTGTAGCCACGGCAAACACAATAAAATTGGCAATAATCAATGTTATCGATTCAGGAGTATTGTTGTGGTTGGGGCGTCGTTTGTATACTTCGTCGGGCAGCATAAAAGGCTTATTTTACTTCTTCATAATCAACAAATTCACCTTCGGTATCGGGTAATTTGCCTTTTTTTCCTTCGGGAATGTAGTCAACTTTTATGGCGCCTTCGGGCTTTCTTTGCTGATAGTTTTGCTGCTGCTGAGCCTGTTGCTGCGCTTTATTGATGACGCTTTGGAACAAAGCAGGTATAAGGTACCGCATTAAACTGCGGATAATGTATAAAACACAAATTGATATGATCAGGAAACGAATAAGTAACATCTGATTAATTTTAAGCTTACAAATATAAGTATATAACGGAGAAATTGTTTTTTAGATGTATGGATAGATGTGCAAATGTGCAGATTTCAGATGTGCAGATGGTTTTCAGGCATGCGGACGGACAAATCTTGCAATCATTTTACAAACATTACATTATCGTGGGTGTTTAAGTTCCTCATCTGCATATCTGCACATTCAAAATCTGCACATCTAATTAAAATTTCTCCTCCATCATCTTCTCCAAAGCAAACATTTCGTCGCGCAGTTTAGCTGCCAATAAAAAGTCCATGTTTTTGGCGGCGGCAAGCATTTCTTTTTTGGTGTTGTCGATAGATTTTTTCAGATCGGGCTTGGTCATATACTGAACAATAGGGTCGGCTGCTAACGTTGCCATATCAGCTTCTACATAAGCCTTTTGTACCCCGCCTTTAAAGTCGACAACCGATGTTTGCTCCATGATCTCTTCGCGGGATTTACCTACCGTGGTTGGTGTAATGCCATGCGCGGTATTGTATGCAATTTGGATTTCTCGCCTGCGATTTGTCTCATCCATTGTTATTTGCATCGAATCGGTAATTTTATCGGCATACATGATAACCCGGCCGCGATCATTACGGGCAGCACGGCCAATAGTTTGGATTAATGAACGTTCCGACCGTAAAAAACCTTCCTTATCAGCATCCAGGATGGCAACCAACGATACCTCCGGTAAATCCAATCCCTCGCGTAATAAGTTAATACCTATCAGTACATCAAACTCGCCAAGGCGCAATCCTCTCAAAATTTCTACCCTTTGCAATGTCTTTACTTCGGAGTGGATGTAACGGCATTTAATGCCCAGTCTGTCCATGTATTTAGCCAATTCTTCGGCCATACGTTTGGTGAGCGTAGTTACCAGGATGCGGTCGCCCATTTTTATGGTGCGGTCAACTTCATCTAACAAATCGTCCACCTGGTTTATTACCGGCCGGATTTCTATAATAGGATCCAATAGTCCTGTAGGACGTATAACCTGCTGAACCACTACACCTTCCGATTTTTCCAATTCAAAATCACCGGGCGTTGCGCTTACGTAAACCGTTTGCGGGGCCAGTTTTTCAAACTCCTGGAAGTTAAGGGGCCGGTTATCCAACGCAGCCGGCAGCCTAAAGCCATAATCGACCAACGACATCTTGCGCGACCTATCGCCACCATACATCGCCCTGATCTGGGGTACAGTTACGTGGCTTTCATCTATAACCATCAGGTAATCATCCGGGAAATAGTCTAACAAACAGAATGGCCTTGCCCCCGGCAGCCGGCCATCGAAAAAACGCGAATAATTCTCGATACCAGAACAGTAGCCCAATTCGCGAATCATCTCGAGGTCGTAATTAACCCTTTCTTCCAGGCGTTTGGCTTCCAGGAAACGGCCATCGTTTATGAATTGCTTTTTGCGGGTTTCCAGTTCTTCCTGTATAGCCCAGATAGATTGCACGAAGCGTTCGCGCGGGGCTACATACAGGTTGGCGGGATAAACCACCATATGTGTCATTTTTTCGATGGTTTTGCCGGTGCTTACATCAAAGGTCGTCAGTTCCTCAATATCATCGCCAAAAAAGGAAATACGGTAAGCGTGGTCCATATAGGCCGGAAAAATATCAACTGTATCGCCCTTAACTCTGAAGGTACCGCGCTTAAAATCGGCGGTGGTGCGGGCGTATAATATCTCGACCAACCGGTGTAAAAAAGCATTCCTGCTGATGCGGGTGCCCACCGCGAATTTGAATACCGATTGTGCAAAATCCTCCGGATTACCCATACCGTAAATACACGATATCGAGGACACCACGATCACGTCCCTGCGGCCCGACATCAGGGCCGAGGTTGTGCGCAGGCGCAGCTTTTCAATCTCCTCGTTTATCTGTAAGTCCTTCTCAATGTAGGTGTTAGTGGTGGGTATAAAAGCTTCGGGCTGGTAATAATCGTAATAGGATACAAAGTAATTAACCGCGTTCTCGGGAAAAAACTGCTTAAACTCGCCATAAAGCTGGGCCGCAAGGGTCTTATTGTGGCTGAGTATCAGTGTGGGCTTTTGCGTTTGCTGGATAACATTGGCCACCGTAAACGTTTTGCCCGACCCTGTAACACCCAAAAGTGTCTGGAACGGATCGCCGTTGTTTACGCCCTCAACCAGTTGCCTGATGGCTTCAGGCTGATCGCCGGTGGGGAAGTATTGGGAAGTTAAATTAAAATCCATGTGTAATGTAAAAATACAAATAATCCCGCAATAGGGTTTATAGATCAAAATAAGCTGGCAATAATGACAACAGTATGTCAACAGCGATTGATACCGATCTTTTATATTTATTTACAACAGGTACTCCCGGTTTATGTTCGACCTGGACGGTGTTAAAACGATCAACCCATTTGCTTCCCCTCATTCTTTAACCGTTGCGCCCGGGCGAAAAAGCTTTGCAGGCCTATTTGCTCTTCTACTTCGTCAATGGCTTTCATAATGTTGTTTTGCGTATCGGTAAGTTCGGCGGCGGCGGCTTTGATGATGGTCCAAATGGGGTGCATTCGCTCCACCAGTTCCTGGCCTTTGGCGGTGAGCAGCACGAGGCGTTTGCGCTCATCGGCCTTGTCTTTTTTCGAACGGATAAGTTTTTCTTTTTCCAACTCCTTCAGCAGGCTGATGGTGGAGGGGTGGGTGTACCCAATTTCGTTAGCCAGCTCAACAACGCTTAGCACGGATTTAAAATGCAGGGTATAAATAACCGGAAACCACTTGGGCTCAAAATCAATATTATTGGCTTTGTAAATGAGCACTCCATCCTTGCGCAGGGTGTCGGCAAGGCGCTGCAGCCGGGTACTAATGGCTAAAATGCCCGATTCATCAATTACATTCATCCGCTTGTGGTTAATTGTTCAAATGTAACTCATAAAAAATATTATCGGCACCCATCAGCGGGAATGATGGCGGCAAGTCCTGTTTAGCCAATTGGGCAAAGCCGTTTTTTTCGTAAAAGCGGTGTGCCGCTTTCAACAAATCTACTGTACCCAGGTATATGGCGGTAATATCCTGCTGGCGGCAATAAGCAATTAATTCATCCAGCAAACGCTGCGCAATGCCCAGTTCTTTGCCCCGGTACTCTTTACGTACAAACATTTTGCGCAATGCCCCGGCCTTACCGTCGATGGCTATTAAGGCTATGGTGCCAACCAGTTCGCCATTAATTTTGGCACCCCAAAAGTTGCCGCCGGTTTGGTGGTAATTGGTTTCAATATCCAGCAAATCGGGTTGCCCCTCCAGCGTTACGGGCACATTAAATTCTATTTGCTGTATGGGTAATATGATATCGATGATCTGCTCACAGTAAGCATTGTTTAAGGGGGTAATTTCAAGTGAAGTATTCATAATAATTAATTTATGTACAAATCTACGTAGTTAACTACGTAGATTGCAAATGAAAACAAAATTGAAATACATTTTATGACATAACACAAATAAATGATACCTAAACCTGGCTTATTTTACAAAGCAGCGGGAACGTCCGTGGGGAAGAATAAAGAGATTAGAGACAGGAAATAAGATAGTTATGGGGAAGTATTAGATTTTGATATCAAAACAACAGAAATTTGAAAATTGGAAAGTGTCAGACTTGGGGCCTTGTTGAGAGTCTCAGGAAATGAAGTTAAAAATATTGTTGTACATTATTATGCCCGGGTAAAATCAGGGAAATCGCTTTTAACTTTTTTAACCTGCGAGTAACTTGCTTCTAAACTCATCGTCCAAGGCTGCCCGTTTTCTTTTTTGTGGTTTACTGCTTTTAGATTCAGTTTCCCGTTCGATGATATTTAAGGCCATTTTTGCAATGATATTGTAATTCAAAGCCGAGTTCCCTTTCTTTTTGAGCGAATTGTCCTCTTTGAAAACCATATCAAGCGTCCAGTGAAGGTTGTTTTCGATAGCCCAATGGCTCGTTGTTCTATTCTCCCATGTCCGGCATCAATAGTGATATCCGCTTCTGTTTTAGGGTTCATGGTAAATACTTTCTCTACCTGTTCTTTCAGCTCCTGCTGATTGTCTTTGACCATCAGTATATAGTTGGCTTCTTTTTCAATAATAGTCCGGGCAATAGCTTTCTGGCAACCCATGGCATCGATCGTGATAATGCAATCTTTAACAGTAAGTAACTTGAGCAAAGCGGGGATTGCTGTAATCTCGTTGCTTTTTTCGGCAACGGCCTCTTGCCCAAGGCATAACCGGTTCCCAGATGCATAGGCAGACACCACATGCAGTGCGGATTTGCCCATGGTTTTATCGTCAGACCCACAGATCGTCTTTCCATCTATGGCAACGACTTCGCCACCTGTGAATTCTGCCATTGAATTCACCCAGTCCCTAAAACATGCACTGAACTGTACCGGATCGAGTACTGCAAAAACTTTCCCCAGTACATCGTGTGATGGTATTCCATGTTTGTAAGGCAAATATTGCCGGAGCCAGGGCAGTTTTAAATGACCAAACATATTGATCGAGGTCCAGTCATCCATGCCGCTGATTACGGCTGATATACATAAAAACAGGATTTCTTCCAACGGGTAAAGATGATGCCCTTTGTTCGTTCTGCGCGGGTCTTTCATGCTGGAAAAATAAGGACAAAAAACTTGGTGGGCTCGATATTCGGGATTTGAAAAGGCCATTTTTTTGACCTGAATCACTTATATCCTAAATATACACCTTTTTTCCTATTTCAAAAAGTTAAAAGCGATTTCCCTGCCCTGGCCGGTACCCGCTACTGCCCCTAACGCAAAATTGGTATATTGCAACATGAAACGGGTGTTTTTTATATTTGTTCTGGCATGTATTTGTTTTATTACTCAACCCACTTTTACCCAGCAAGAACCCGGCAATGAACTTTTAAATTGGATCATCGAAAAAGATCACCTAAACCCGCTCAATACAAAGACCAATATAAGTACCTTTTATGCCATGGGTACCGATCCACTAACAGTCACCGAAATAATTGATTATACCGGCAACGTCACATCCCACAAATGTTTAAAAGACTTTATGACCGAAGATGAAGTCAATCTGTTTCATTCTCAGACAAAGCAAATAAAACAACTCAGGTGGAGAAAAACACGTTATAAATTAAAAACTACTTTTTTTGCAGAAGAGCAATATCAACAAGACTCAGATAATATCATTACGTATCACTACCTGTCGATGCCAATTTTTTTGAATAGAGAACAAACACGGGTTATCGTAGGCGAAGCATTTAGCGCCGGTGTTGCTTTTGGCCGCGGCGATCTGCTGCTTTGCGAATTAAAAAACGGTCAATGGCGGGAAATTGCCAGGGTAGCAACCGAAAATGAATAATATCGCTATCTTTATCCCAATAAACAAAACGCCTCTGTTACCCACAAATCAAATCGGGCTAATCACTACGCCTGGAATTGCATAACAAAAGCTTTGCCCGCAAAGCTTAACCTTCACTTCAAAAAAGAGAACCGGTTTACTATTGTTATTTAATTCCTAAACAAATCAAATGTTTTTTATAGAATCTGAACGGTTAAAACTAATACCGTTAACACGTCAGCAGCTTTTGTTGCTGAGGCAGGACCGTGCGCTGATGGAAACCTCCATGGGACTGACACCTTCCTTTATGCTCGTTGATCCATTTTATTATGCCGAAATCATTGATGCATTGGACAACTTCTGGCTACCCAATACCCTCGCCTACCCCGATAAATACCTATGGCATACCGATTGGGAACTGGTGCATAAAAGCACCAACACATCCATTGGCGGCATGGGCTTTGCCGGCTATCCAAATGATAGCGGCGAAGCAGAGATAGGCTACATGATTGATGGCAACCAGCACAATAAGGGCTTTGCTACCGAAGCTTTACAAACTATGATAGCATGGGCATTTACCCATCATTTTGTAAAAGCCATTATTGTGCATACTTACGCGGACAACCTGCCATCGTGCAGGCTATTGGAGAAATGTAAATTTGAGTTAGTGGAGAACGTGGAAGGATTGTTGACTTACAGGCTCGACAGATCACTATCTGCTAGGTAATCCTGTCAATCCTGCCCAATCCAGAAAATCATGTCAAAATAAAACGCCCTGCTCAAATGAGCAGGGCGTTTTTATTTCTATAAGAAAAGAGTAATTATTCTCCTTTTTCTTCAGTTTCCGGAGCGTCGGCTGCAGGAGCCTCAGCAACTGGTGCTTCTTTAGCTTCTTCAACAACTACTGCTTCTTCAGCTGCAACTGGGGCTGCTGTTTTAGCTTTTGCTGAACCACCACGACGACGTGTTGATTTTTTAGCAGTTGCAGCAGTGTCAACACCGTAAACAGTGTTATAATCTACCAACTCAATGATCGCCATTTCGGCGTTGTCACCTAAACGGTTTTCTAACTTGATGATACGGGTGTAACCACCTGGGCGGTTAGCAATCTTCTCAGCAATCTCGCGGAAAAGGATTGTTGTAGCATCTTTATCTTGCAGGTAGCTAAACACCGTACGACGAGAGTGAGTAGTATCGCTTTTTGATTTAGTTAAAAGTGGTTCGATGTAACCGCGCAAAACTTTTGCTTTAGCCAATGTTGTAGTAATACGCTTGTGTAGGATAAGCGAAGTTGCCATGTTTGACAGCATCGCCTTGCGATGGCTGGTAGTACGGCCTAAGTGATTGTTTTTGTTTCCGTGTCTCATTGTTTTAAATTATTTCACGTGCATACCGTCCGGCGATTTACTCAAGCCTTCGGAATTATGCCTTCGCTATTTAATAGTATTGAGTTTTAAGTGATGAGTAGTGAGTTTAAAACCCTAAAAAACTAACTACCCTATAAATGACTTGAGTTCCGAGCGACAGAGATAAACTCAACACTCAGAACTCAAGACTTAAAGACTTATTCCTCGTCTAACTTAAATTTAGACAGGTTCATACCAAAAGATAAGCCTTTTGATTTAACCAGGTCCTGAATTTCAGTCAGTGATTTTTTACCAAAGTTCCTGAACTTTAACATATCAGCAACATCATACGATACCAAATCGGCCAGGCTGCGGATGTCTGCAGCTTTAAGGCAATTTAATGCACGTACAGAAAGATCAAGATCAACCAATTCAGTTTTAAGGATCTTGCGCATGTGCAAAATTTCTTCATCAACTTCTTTAGTTTCTTCTTTAGCCTGTGCTTCTAACATCATGTTTTCATCGCTGAACAACATAAAGTGCTGGATAAGGATCTTTGCAGCTTCCTTCAAAGCATCTTCAGGATGAACAGAACCATCAGTAGCAATATCCAATACTAATTTTTCATAGTCGGTTTTTTGCTCAACACGATAGTTTTCGATGGTATATTTAACGTTCTTTATCGGCGTATAGATAGAGTCGATAGCGATAACGCCAACATTTGCATCAGGATTTTTGTTTTCTTCACTCGGCACGTAACCACGGCCTTTACCAACAGTAAGCTCGATTTCAAGCGTTACCGATGAGTCCATGTTACATAAAACCAGATCAGGATTTAATACTGTAAAGTTGTTGGAGAATTTAGTAATGTCTCCGGCTTTAAAAGCATCCTGGCCATTTATAATAACAAATATTTTCTCGCWGTCGCCAGATTCACCAGTCTTTTTAAAACGAACCTGTTTAAGGTTCAAGATGATCTCGGTTACGTCTTCAACAACACCTTTGATGGTTGAAAACTCATGCGTTACTCCCGAAAAACGTACTGAAGTAATTGCATAACCTTCGAGTGATGAAAGTAAGATACGACGCAGAGCATTACCAATGGTTACACCAAAACCTGGTTCTAACGGACGAAATTCAAACGTACCATCAAAATCATTTGCTTTTTGCATGATAACCTTGTCTGGTTTTTGAAATGCTAAAATTGCCATTTATATCCTTTATTTATTGTTTACTAATTGAAATGATTTTAACCACGAAAATGATTGACAGAATATGCCAACCATCCCCTGGATAATTATTTTTATTATTTTGAATACAACTCGACGATTAGGTTCTCCTTAATGTTTTCAGGAATTTCATCGCGGTTAGGATAGTTAAGGAATGTGCCTGTTAATTCATTTGCATCCCAAGCCAACCAGCTGTATTTGTTGATTCTTCTACCTGCTACTGACGTAGTAATAGCTTCTAATGTTTTAGATTTTTCACGTACAGAGATAACGTCACCAGCTTTTAATGCATATGATGCGATGTTTACAACAGCACCGTTAACATTAATGTGTTTGTGGTTAACCAACTGACGGGCACCTGAACGTGTAGGTGATATACCTAAACGATAAACAGCGTTATCTAAACGGGCTTCTAAGAATTTCAGCAAGTTTTCACCTGTGATACCTTCTTTAGCCGAAGCGCGGTGAAACAAGTTTTCGAACTGACGCTCTAATACACCGTAAGTGTATTTAACTTTTTGTTTCTCCATTAACTGAGTTGAATACTCAGATTGTTTTCCACGACGTTTTGAAGCGCCATGCATTCCCGGTGGATAATTTTTACGTTCTAACGCTTTATCCGGACCGAAGATCGGCTCACGGAAACGACGTGCAATTTTGGACTTAGGTCCTGTATATCTGGCCATTTTGTGTATTTTTAAAGTATCTTACAGCCTGAAGCTGTAGAATCTTAGCTTTAAAATCTGTTAATTAAACTCTTCTTCTTTTAGACGGACGGCAACCATTGTGTGGAAGCGGCGTAATGTCTTTGATAGTGGTAACTTCGATACCTGCAGTTTGCAAAGTACGGATAGCCGACTCACGACCAGCACCAGGGCCTTTTACAAACACTTCTACTTTACGCAAACCAAAGTCATAAGCAACTTTACCGCAATCGGCAGCAGCCTGACCGGCAGCATAAGGGGTGTTCTTTTTTGAACCTTTGAAACCCATTTTACCTGCAGATGACCATGAAATAGCCTGTCCGGTTTTGTTGGTAAGGGTGATGATGATGTTGTTAAAAGTAGCATTGATGTGTGCTTCGCCAACCGGCTCAACAATCACAATGCGCTTTTTGGTAACTTTTTTACTTTTAGCCATTTTTTTAATTATTGAATTAATGAATTACTGAGTTATAGAATAACCCTGACCCACTAATCGTGATTATAATTTTTATTCCTGGTAAGCTTAAAGTATATAACTACCCGCCGCTAACCAATCGTTATTTACTACTTAGTAGCTTTCTTTTTGTTAGCAACTGTTTTACGTTTTCCTTTACGGGTACGTGAGTTGTTTTTAGTACGCTGACCACGTAATGGTAAACCTTTACGGTGACGTGTACCACGGTAGCAACCAATGTCCATCAAACGTTTAATGTTCAATTGCACTTCTGAACGAAGTGAACCTTCCACTTTAATCTGATCGTTGATGATTCCACGGATTGAGGCTAACTGCTCATCGGTCCAGTCCTGTACTTTTGTATTAAAATCGATACCTGCCTCAGTCAAAATCTTTTGAGCTGTTGAGCGGCCTATACCGAAAATGTAAGTAAGTCCGATTTCTCCTCTTTTATTCTTTGGTAAATCAATACCTGATATCCTTGCCATATTTTATCTTAATTTATTGAGTTATCGAATTATTGAATTATCGAATACTACTAATCAGTAATTCAACATTCTCCAATTCAAAATTGTTCTTAGCCCTGGCGTTGTTTGTACTTAGGATTCTTCTTGTTAATAACGTAAAGTTTCCCGTTACGGCGAATGATTTTGCAATCTGCGCTGCGTTTTTTAATGGATGCTCTAACTTTCATCTCTTTTTTATTTATATCTATAGGTTATTCTACCCTTACTCAAATCGTACGGACTCATTTCTAATTTTACTCTGTCGCCAGGTAAAATTTTGATGTAGTGCATACGCATCTTGCCGGAAATATGGGCTATAATCTCATGACCGTTCTCCAGCTCAACCCTGAACATTGCATTTGACAATGCCTCTCTAATTGTACCGTCTTGTTCGATCGAAGATTGTTTAGCCATATTTTGTTGATTTTTACTTAATTATCCGCCCTAAAACCGGGATGCAAAATTAATAAAAATTATTTAATTATTATTCTTTTCTTTTAAAACATTATCAACATACTCAAACGTCGATAAAATGTCGGGTTTTCCTTTGCCTATAGCAACAGTATGCTCATAATGAGCAGATGCTTTTTTATCTACAGTTGATACGGTCCATCCATCATCCCAAAATTTAACACCGGCGCGGCCGGCATTTATCATTGGTTCAATGGCAATTACCATCCCCTCTTCAAGCTTAATACCCGATCCACGTTTACCGTAGTTAGGCACTTCGGGTTTTTCGTGAAGTTTAACCCCCACGCCATGCCCCACAAGCTCTTTAACAACTCCAAAGCCATTCTTCTCGGCGTGTTCCTGTATCGCGTAGCCTATATCGCCTATCCGCATGCCTACAACAGCTTTAGCAACACCCAGGTCCAAACACTCCTTGGTTACCCGCATGAGTTTTTTTACTGTGTCGCTTACTTCGCCAATAGCAAAAGTATAAGCCGAGTCGCCTACAAAACCGTTTAATATGGCACCGCAATCAACAGAAACTAAATCACCTTCTACCAGTACATGTTTCCCGGGGAAACCATGCACTACCTGGTCATTTAATGATATGCAGAGGGAGTAGGGAAACCCGCCGTAGTTTAAAAAAGCGGGGATACCGCCGTTATCACGTATAAAGGTTTCAGCAAGTCTGTCGAGTTCTATAGTCGTAACACCCGGGCCTATTACTTTAGCAACCTCTGCATGTGTTCTTGACACCAGCAGCGCGCTTTCCCGGATCAACTCTATTTCCTCGGCAGACTTGTAAATTATTTTCGACATTCCTTATTAGATCGCTGTCGGACTTGTTCCGGCAGCAGCAGGCATTGCTGTACGTCCTTTAATCCGTCCGGTTTTCATTAAACCATCGTAATGGCGCATCAACAGGTGGCTTTCTATTTGTTGCAATGTATCCAACACAACACCTACCAGGATGATTAACGATGTGCCACCAAAAAATCTTGCGAAGATTGGAGATACACCAACTAAACTGGCAATTGCCGGTATAATTGCGATGATAGCCAGGAAAACAGATCCGGGTAAGGTAATTTTTGATATTACGCCATCTATATAATCGGCTGTTGCTTTACCTGGTTTAACGCCAGGGATAAACCCACCGTTCTTCTTCATATCATCAGCCATCTGGTTAGGGTTAACCGTAATAGCTGTGTAGAAGTAAGTAAACAGGATAATTAACACGCCAAACAGCGTGTTGTGCTGCCATGAATTATAATTTGATAACGCAATTAGTATACCATTTGATGAAATGTTTGGCATAAACTGTTGTACGGTTTGCGGTATAAACATTAATGCCTGCGCAAATATAATAGGCATTACACCCGCAGCATTTACCTTTAACGGTATATACTGGCGCACGCCGCCATATTGTTTATTACCTACTATACGCTTAGCGTACTGCACCGCAATTTTACGGGTGCCCTGTACAATAAGGATAGTAAACATTACAACCCCAATTAAGCCTACAATTTCAACAATGAATGTAATTAAACCACCTGTACCGCTGGTACGTGAGGTAAACTCTGTTAAAAATGCGCCTGGTAATTGGGCTATAATACCAACCATGATGATAAGCGATATACCGTTACCAATCCCTTTGTCTGTAATTTTCTCGCCCAGCCACATTACAAATAATGTACCTGCCGTTAAAACAAACATGTTAAGCACAGTAAAGAATGGGTTACTGATCAGCATAGCCTCAGGAGATATCTGCGATTTTAAATAACCTATAGCCTGTAAAGCCGTGATACCTATGGTTAGGTAACGGGTCCACTGGTTAAGTTTATTACGGCCGCTTTCGCCCTCTTTTTGTAATTTGGTGAAATAAGGCACCGCGATACCCAATAATTGCACCACAATTGAAGCCGAAATATAAGGCATTACACCCAATGCAAAAATAGAGGCATGTGAAAACGAGCCTCCTGAAAACATATTCAGCAATCCTACTAATCCTTCTGCTTTTTGGTTAGCTACTGACGCAGGATTAACCCCCGGTAGTACCACAAAGGAACCTACACGATATATTACAAGAAATAAGAGTGTGTTTATAATACGCACTCTTAAATCTTCTATTTTCCAGATATTGGATAATGTGGTGAAAAATTTCTTCATCCTAAAATTATAGCTTAACTATGGTACCACCAGCTGCTTCAATAGCTTTTTGAGCTGTAGCAGTAAATGCATGTGCCTTAACTTCTAATTTGGCAGTTAATTCGCCACGGCCCAGGATTTTAACCAGGTCGTTACGAGATACCAAACCATGTAATTTCAAGGTATCAAAATCAACAACATCAAGTGTGTATTTTGTTACTAATTCTTGCAATACATCAAGGTTAACACCAGTATACTCTACACGGTTAGGGTTTTTAAAACCAACCTTAGGCACACGGCGTTGTAAAGGCATCTGACCGCCTTCAAAACCTACCTTGGTGCTTGTACCTGAACGTGAACCAGCGCCTTTGTGGCCACGGGTTGACGTACCGCCACGGCCAGAACCTGTACCACGGCCAATTCTTTTCCTATTTTTAGTAGAACCTTCTGCAGGTTTTAAATTACTTAAATTCATGATATTAAATATTTTCTACTGCTACCAGGTGGTTAACTTTTCTAACCATACCAATTATAGCTGCAGTTGCCTCAACTTCCACACTGTGGTTAATTTTACGCAAGCCTAATGCTTCTACGGTTCTTTTTTGGCGCTCACTTCTGTCGATCACGCTCTTAATCTGAGTTATTTTGATTTTGGCCATGACTGATTATCCGTTAAATACTTTACCTAAACTAACGCCACGTTGTTGTGCTACAGTATGGGCATCACGTAATTGTGATAACGCAGATACGGTTGCTTTAACCACGTTGTGCGGATTTGATGAACCTTTTGATTTTGCTAACACGTTGTGGATACCTGCAGACTCTAATACTGCACGCATTGCACCACCTGCTATAACACCGGTACCGTTTGCTGCTGGTTTCAAGAAAACAAAACCACCGCTGAATTTACCAATTTGCTCATGAGGGATTGTGTTGTTGATAATAGGAACTTTTACCAGGTTCTTTTTAGCATCATCAATACCTTTTGCAATTGCTTCGGTAACCTCTTTTGCTTTGCCTAATCCGTAACCTACAACACCGTTTTCATCACCTACTACCACGATGGCAGAAAAGCTGAAAGTACGGCCACCTTTGGTTACTTTGGCAACACGCTGTATGCTTACCAAGCGGTCTTTTAATTCGATCTCGCTTGTTTTTACTCTTTTTATGTTGATTGTTGACATTTCTCTGTTCGATTAAAAGTTTAAACCACCTTCACGTGCACCTTCGGCCAGTGACTTAACACGACCATGGTACAAATAACCGTTCCTGTCGAAAACCACATCTTTGATACCTGCTGCGATAGCTTTCTGAGCTACCAGTTTGCCTACGGCTACTGATTGATCAGACTTTGTGCCATCAGCTGCAACGAAATCTTTTGATAAAGATGATGCTGATACGATAGTTTTACCGGTTAAATCGTCAATGATCTGCGCGTAAATACCTTTATTGCTCCTAAATACTGACAGGCGAGGACGCTCTGTTGATCCTGAAAGGCGTTTTCTGATACCTTTTTTAATCCTGTCTCTTCTTGATAATTTAGCTCCCATGACGATTATTTTTTAGATGCTGATTTACCTGCTTTTCTTCTCAATATCTCGCCTACAAACTTAATACCTTTACCTTTGTAAGGCTCTGGAGTACGTAACGAACGTATTTTTGCAGCTACCTGGCCAATCAACTGTTTGTCAATTGATTCAAGTATGATAGTTGGGTTTTTACCCTTATCAGCAGTGGTTGTAACTTTAATTTCTGTTGGCAATTCAAATACATAGTGGTGAGAGTAACCCAACACTAAATCTAATGTATTACCTGTATTTGTAGCACGGTAACCTACACCAACCAACTCCTGTTGTATTTTGTAACCTTCGGTTACGCCTACTACCATGTTGTTGATAAGCGCACGGTATAAACCATGTAATGCTTTGTGACGTTTTTGATCAGACGGGCGTTGAACCACTAACTGACCATCTTCCTGTGCAATGGTGATATCGCTATCAACCGCTTGCTGCAACTCACCTTTAGGGCCTTTTACGGTAACAACATTATCTGCTGATACGGTAACGGTTACTCCTGCTGGCATTGCTATCGGTGCTTTTCCTACTCTTGACATTGCTTAATTTCTCCTATTAATAAACGTAGCATAAAACTTCGCCACCTACATTTTGCTGACGGGCTTCTTTATCAGACATTACGCCTTTAGAAGTTGACAGGATGGCGATACCTAAACCATTTAATACTCTTGGCATTTTATCCATGCCTGCGTATTTCCTCAAACCTGGTTTACTGATGCGCGTAATGCTACGGATAGCAGAAATTTTAGTTATCGGGTGGTACTTTAAAGCCACTTTAATAGTGCCTTGTACTGTACTGTCTTCAAACTTGTAATTGGCAATGTAACCTTTGTCGAAAAGCACCTTGGTGATTTCCTTTTTCAGATTTGATGCAGGAATTTCAACAACCCTATGGTTGGCTTTAATAGCATTCCTTACTCTTGTAAGATAATCTGCGATTGGATCTGTATTCATTTTATTGGGTTATGATAGTGGTTTCCTTCCCGTAACATCCGGGGCGACCTTCCATCGGTTAATTCTTTTTTTAATTCAAAAGTGAAAATTCAAAATTCAAAAACACCGAGCAGGCCTTTTTGAATTTTGACTTTTGAATTTTTAATTTGCTGCTTACCAGCTTGCTTTCTTTACTCCCGGGATTTTGCCATCAAGAGCCATTTCACGGAATGTTACGCGTGAAATACCAAACTGACGCATGTAACCACGTGGGCGGCCGGTTAATTTACAACGGTTGTGTAATTTTACCGGAGATGATGCCTTAGGTAATTTATCTAAACCAACGTAATCGCCGGCTTCTTTAAGGGCTGCTCTTTTCTCTGCGTATTTAGCAACCAATTTAGCGCGCTTTACTTCACGAGCTTTTACACCTTCTTTAGCCATTGCTATTTTGATTTTTAAATGGTAATCCAAATTGTTTCAACAACTCCAATGCTTCAACATCGTTTGTTGCGGAGGTTACAAAGGTAATATCCATACCTTGGATTTTATTGATTTTGTCAATATTTATCTCAGGGAATATAATTTGCTCTGTAATACCTAAAGTATAGTTACCTCTGCCGTCAAAACCTTTGTCGTTGATGCCTTTAAAGTCACGGATACGTGGCAGGGCAACAGCGATTAAACGATCTAAAAACTCATACATTGTGTTGTCACGCAAGGTAACACGTACGCCAACCGGCATATTTTTACGCAATTTAAAGTTCGAGATATCTTTTTTAGATTTTGAAGATACTGCCTGCTGGCCAGTGATGGTTGTTAACTCGGTGATGGTGTTCTCGATAAGTTTTTTATCGGTAGTAGCACCGCCAACACCCTGGTTAATGGCAATTTTTTCCAGTTTAGGAACCTGCATTACACTTTTGTACTGAAATTTATCTTTCAGTGCGGTGCGAATTTCGTCCTTGTATTTTGTTTTTAATCTTGGTACGTAAGTCATTACTTAATTTCCTCCCCTGATTTTTTTGCTACCCTTACTAATTTGCCGGCATCGTTCAATTTACGGCCAACACGGGTTGTATTACCTGATTTAGGGTCAACCAGCGCAAGGTTTGAAATATGTATAGCAGCTTCTTGTTTAACAATTCCGCCGTTAGGGTTAGCAGCATTAGGTTTGGTATGTTTTGATACCATATTGGCACCTTCAACAACAGCCCTGTTTTTTGCTATTATCACCTCAACTACTTTCCCTTGCGATCCTTTTGAATCGCCGGCTATAACTTTTACCAGGTCGCCTTTGCGAATTTTCAGTTTGCCTGGTGTTGCAACTTTTTTCTTTTCCATGATTACAATACCTCCGGTGCTAATGATACAATTTTCATAAATTGTTTCTCACGCAGTTCTCTTGCAACAGGGCCAAAGATACGTGTGCCTCTTGGCTCATCCTGGTTATTTAACAAAACAGCTGCGTTATCGTCGAAACGGATGTATGAACCATCTTTTCTGCGGATCTCTTTTTTGGTGCGTACTACTACGGCTTTTGATACAGTACCTTTTTTTACGTTACCTGATGGTAAAGCGCTTTTTACGGTTACTACTATCTTATCGCCTATAGATGCATACCTTTTGCCGGTACCACCTAACACGCGGATCACTAAAACTTCTTTAGCGCCACTGTTATCGGCTACGTTTAATCTTGATTCCTGTTGTACCATCTTATTTAGCCCTTTCTAAAATTTGAACTAATCTCCAGTTTTTGCTCTTGCTCAGCGGGCGGGTTTCCATAATCAATACGGTATCGCCAATGCCACAAGTATTGGTCTCATCATGAGCCATAAATTTTGTGGTTTTTTTCACGAATTTACCGTAGATAGGGTGTTTCACTTTACGCTCAACAGCCACTACAATAGATTTTTCCATCTTATTGCTAACCACCAGGCCGGTACGTGTTTTTCTTAAATTTCTTTCCATTTTTCTGAATGCTTAAAAAATTAATTCTTTTCAGAAGCCGACGCCGCTTTGCGTTTTGTTAATTCAGTATTTAACTGAGCAATTCCCTTGCGTACCTTTGTTATACGGGATGGATTCTCGATAGCCGATACTGCGTGAGCAAATTTCAATTTGGTAAGGGTTGACCTTTCCTCGCCGATTTTTGCTACCAGTTCTTCTGTAGATAGTCCCAAAATTTCTGAGTTCTTCATCTTCTTGTGTTATTTGTTGTAATAGTAGAAAGTTTCAACGTTGTATTGTTTTGGTTTGATGGTTGAAAGTTCGGCATCTAACTTTACAACATGAGAAAACTTTACAACTTTTCAACTCTTCCAATTTATGCTTCTACGTAATCCCTACGTACAATAAATCTTGTTTGTACCGGAAGTTTTTGTGCTGCAAGGCGCAAAGCCTCTTTAGCAACTTCCATAGGCACACCTTCGGCCTCAAAAATGATCCTTCCGGGGCGTACTACCGCTACCCAGTACTCAGGAGCACCTTTACCTTTACCCATACGTACCTCTGCTGGTTTCTTGGTTACAGGCTTGTCAGGGAAAATCCTGATCCACACCTGGCCTTCACGTTTCATAAAACGTGTTACAGCAATACGTGCAGCCTCGATCTGGCGGCTGGTTATCCATGCCGCTTCGAGTGATTTTACACCGAAAGATCCGAATGAAAGTTCAGCACCACGAGTGGCTAAACCTTTCATCCTGCCTTTTTGCATCTTTCTGAACTTCGTTCTTTTTGGCTGTAGCATTTTCTTAAGCTTTTATATCGTTACGATATTTGTCTTTCTATTTTATAATTATCTCTTTCCTGGGCCACCTGGACGGTTACCGCCACCTTGACCACCTGGACGGCTGCCACCTGGACCACCCGGACGGCTGTTACCGCCACCACGAGGACCACCCTGACCACCTGCTCCAGGACCGCCTCTGCGATCGCCACCACCTGGTTTCCTGTCATTTCTGCGTTCGCCACCACGTTCGCCACCGCGAGCGTTATCACGACCACCGAATGCCGGAGCACCATCTGGCCTGCCACCTTTACCGCTTGCGCTGCTTGCACCACCAATGTTTGGTGATAAATCGCGTTTGCCGTAAACTTCGCCTTTACAGATCCATACTTTAACACCTATTTTACCATAAGTAGTTAATGCTTCTGCTAATGCGTAGTCAATATCAGCACGGAAAGTGTGCAAAGGAATTCTTCCTTCTTTATATTGTTCGCTACGTGCCATCTCAGCGCCACCTAAACGGCCTGATGTCATGATCTTAATACCTTCAGCACCCATTCTCATGGTTGAAGCGATAGTAGTTTTCATGGCACGACGGAAAGAGATACGTGCTTCTAATTGTTTTGCAATACCTTCTGCCACTAATTGTGCATCAAGCTCAGGGCGTTTAATTTCAAAGATGTTGATCTGAACTTCCTTTTTGGTAAGTTTTTTCAACTCTTCCTTAATCTTATCAACTTCGGCACCGCCTTTACCAATCACAATACCCGGACGGGCAGTGTGGATAGTTACAGTGATGCGTTTTAATGTGCGTTCGATAACCACTTTTGATACACCACCTTTAGCAATACGTGCTGAAAGGTATTTGCGGATTTTTTCATCTTCAACTAATTTGTCGGCATAATGATTGCCACCGAACCAATTAGAATCCCAACCTCTGATGATTCCTAATCTGTTACCTATTGGATGTGCTTTCTGTCCCATTTCAAATTAATTGTTTTCGTTTTTACTATCCACAACCAGTGTTATATGGTTTGAGCGTTTACGGATACGGTATCCCCTTCCTTGCGGAGCAGGGCGTAACCTTTTTAGCTGACGACCACCGCCTACTGAGATTTCTTTAATAAACAAGCCATGATCTTCGGCTTTTTTACCTTCGTTTTTTGCTTCCCAGTTAGTAATTGCCGATACTAATAATTTCTCTACACGGATGGCAGCTTCTTTATTAGTAAACTTTAAGATACTTAAAGCTGAAAATACATTTTTACCACGAACCAGGTCAACTACCAAACGCATCTTGCGTGGTGAAGTTGGGCAGTCCTGTAACTTGGCAACAGATGCACCACCGATAATGGCCTTTGCAGCTTCTTTTTGTTGCCTGATTAGTACAGACTTTTTAATTTTTGTTGTTGCTTCCATTGCCTGTTATTTTTTCTTCTCTGCGTGACCGCGGAATGTACGGGTTGGAGCAAATTCTCCCAACTTGTGACCAACCATGTTTTCTGTTACATACACCGGGATAAACTTGTTACCATTGTGTACTGCGAATGTGTGACCAACGAAATCAGGAGAGATCATGGAACGACGTGACCATGTTTTTACAACTGATTTTTTGCTTGATTCATTCAAGGTCAGAACTTTTCTTTCCAGGTTATGATCAATATAAGGTCCTTTTTTAATTGAACGTGCCATTATTTTTTCCTTCTTTCAATGATATAACGATCCGACCCTTTTTTCTTATCACGAGTTTTGTAGCCTTTAGCTAACAAACCTTTACGTGAACGTGGATGACCACCTGAGGCTCTACCCTCACCACCACCCATAGGGTGATCTACCGGGTTCATGGCAACACCACGAACACGCGGCCTGCGGCCTAACCAACGTTTGCGGCCTGCTTTACCTAACACCGCGTTTGCTCTTTCGCCGTTTGAAACGGTACCGATAGTTGCCAAACAAGTTGACAATATCATACGTGTTTCGCCTGAAGGCAATTTGATGATGGCATATTTACCATCGCGCGCCGAAAGCTGGGCATAAGTACCGGCACTGCGGGCAATAACACCACCCTGGCCTGGGTTTAACTCAATGTTGTGGATGATAGAACCTAACGGGATGTTCTTCAAAGGCATGGTGTTACCAACCTCTGGAGTAGCTGTCTCGCCGGCTACAACTACCGTTCCAACTGTTAAGCCTTCCGGAGCTATCATGTATCGTTTTTCACCATCAACAAAATGTAACAGTGCTATACGTGCCGAACGGTTAGGATCGTACTCGATAGTTGCCACTTTTGCCGGGATGTCAAATTTATTACGTTTGAAATCAATCAGCCTGTATGCTTGTTTATGACCACCACCCATGTAGCGCATAGTCATTTTACCGGTGTTGTTACGACCGCCCGATCTGGTGTTGGCTGCTTCAACCAACGATTTTTCAGGAACGTTTGTTGTGATATCTGAGTTAGATACATCAACTCTGAAGCGGGTACCCGGTGTAACCGGTTTAAATCTCTTTACTGCCATCTCTATAATTATATATTGCTGTAAAAATCAATTGTTTGCCCGTCATTTAACGTAATGATCGCTTTTTTATACGTAGCAGCACGGCCAGATACGGCGCCTGCCTTAGTATTGCGAGTTTTAAGTTTTCCGACGTATTTCATGGTGTTTACCGCTTTAACGTTTACACCATACATTGCCTCAATGGCGCCTTTAATCTGAATTTTGTTTGCTCTGTGATCAACTTTGAAAGCATAACGGTTAAGTTTCTCGGTTAATTGAGTTACTTTTTCAGTAAGTAGGGGTTTCTTTAAAATTTCCATAATTACTTAGCTAATGCTTCCTCCAAAGTTTTAACAGCGCCTGTAGTTAATAACAGTTTACCAGCGTTTAACACATCATAAGTGTTTAGCTGCTCAACCGAAATTACTTTCGTTTTCTTCAGGTTTCTGCTTGATAAATACACATTGTTGTTTTCAGCTGCTGCTACTACTAATAATGTTTTGTCATTAGTAACATTCAGGTCAGCTTCCATTTTAATGTAGTTTTTAGTTTTGATGCTATCAAAATTAAAATCTTCCAATACTAAAATGTTGTTATCCTTTGCTTTGTATGATAAAGCCGATTTACGGGCCAGTGATTTAAGTTTCTTGTTTAACTTGAAACTGTAATCGCGTGGTTGCGGACCGAAAACGCGACCACCACCATTAAATAATGGAGATTTAACGCTACCTGCACGGGCACCACCTGTACCTTTTTGTTTATATAATTTGCGGGTTGAACCTGCAATCTCGTTACGCTGTTTTGATTTGTGTGTACCCTGACGTTGGTTAGCTAAAAATTGCTTAACATCAAGATAGATCGCGTGATCGTTTGGCTCAATACCGAATACCGACTCAGGAAGCTGCACCTTGGCACCTGTTTCTTTACCTGATACGTTTAATACGTTTACTTCCATCTTATTTATCCACTATTACGAATGAACCCTTAGCTCCGGGGATGGAACCTTTAACAACCAACAGGTTTTGCTCAGCGTAAACCTTAATCACTTGTAAGTTCTGTGCTTTAACACGAACGTTACCGGTTTGACCTGCCATGCGCATGCCTTTAAATACACGCGACGGCCATGATGACGCACCCAAAGATCCTGGCGCACGTAAACGATTATGCTGACCGTGAGTTTGCATACCCACACCACCAAAACCGTGACGTTTTACCACACCCTGAAATCCTTTACCTTTTGAAGTACCAACTACATCAACAAAATCTCCCGCAGCAAAAATATCAACAGTGATGGTATCACCTAATGATTTTTCGTCCTGGAAAGTTTTGAATTCAACAAGCTTACGCTTTGGAGTTGTACCGGCTTTTTGGAAGTGTCCTTTTAACGGACCAGAAGTGTTTTTTTCCTTTTTGTCGCCATATGCCAGCTGTACAGCAGCATATCCGTCTGTATCTACAGACTTAACTTGTGTTACCACGCAAGGGCCAGCTTCGATTACGGTGCAAGGAATGTTCTTCCCTGTTTCGTCGAAAATGCTGGTCATTCCTACTTTTTTACCAATAATTCCTGACATTTCTTTAATTTATTTGTGTCCATCGAAGCAGTAGGGCTTCGTTCAAGACATATTATTCCCCCCGAAAGGGACGGCAAAGATAGAAACTTTACAGTAATAATCAAATAGTTAGTGAGTTATTTTTTTATAAATTTTATATACTTGTTTTAACCTGCGTTTCCGGGCTATCTTGTTGGGGGCTAATTGATTTATATTGGTGCAAAAGTAAAGTAGTTTATCGTATTTCGCCGGGCGTTAATAAAGGTGCACTTGAGCAGAAATATCGGATGTCAAAATTACGCGCGTTAGCTCATGAGTGCCACATAAAACCATATCTTTAAAAGCAGCATTATGCCCATAACCTCACTCACCCGAAACGTTATTTTAATTACCATAATAGCCATTTTGATATTTTTAGGCGGATGGGCATTACTGCATGCGGTGGCATTAAACATGAGGAACAAAGTTGCAGACGGCCTGCTGGCCGATTTTATCGTTACTTTTCCTGTTTTATACTACTTTATAATTATTCGCCCCTCGCAAACTTCGGCAAAACGGCTGTTGTTTGTTGTAGGTATATGCTCGGTGACTGCCTACCTGATACTTCCTGCACAGCAAAAAGCGTACATATTGCAAATCCGTAAACTGTCGGCCCTTGCCGAACTCCTGTTTGTCATTTATGCCCTTACCAAAATCAATAAACTACGATTGGCCTACAAATATCAAAAGGAGCTACTTCCCGATCCCATCTACAATTTACGACTTGCAATGGCCAGCACCATGGGCGACTCGTTAGGCGTAAAAGTTATCGCTTCGGAATTGGCTGTATTAAAATATGGCCTGCTATCATGGAAAAAAGAAAAACCCACGCTCACCCAAAGTCGTTCATTTAGTACGCATAAGGATTTTGGTTACATAGCTATTTGGTGCATCCTCTTCGTGGCCATTATGGTCGAAACATTTGCCTTTCACCTGCTGCTGCTAAAATGGAGCCATTTGGCGGCTATGATCGTTACGGGACTTACTCTTTACGGTGTTATTTTCCTGCTTGCCGATCTATCCGCAGTAATTAAAAGACGAGTGGAAATTAACCAAACCACGCTGCTTTTACGCACAGGCTTACGCTGGCGGGCCATAGTTGATATCGCTAACATCTGCTCCATAAACAAAATTGTTAACGATTACCATTCAGATGATATTTACTTTAAAGGGGGAATAATAAAAAGCAGTGGCAACCTCCTTATATCTTTTAAAAAACCGGTGCAGGTAGATAAGTTGTACGGTAAAAGCAAAATGGCTAACACCATATTAATGAACATTGACAATTACGAAGCATTTGCCGAAATGATAAATAATTGCGTAAAAGCACTTAACTGATATTTGAAGGGTAATATCCTGTGCGCTTATACCGCACAGGCATAAATCGTGGGGCCGGAATTAGCTGCCACTCCTGTTGCTATCGCCATTTTCTTTCCCTATATTCATCCATCTAACAATTAAGCAGTTAAACACGATGAAACATTTCCCCCAAACGCTTTCCATCATCTTTATCACCACCCTGTTATTTGCCTGCAAGCAAAAACCCACAGAAAAAACTACCATAGCGCATGACCGCATGGGAAAAGCCTCCCGCGAAGACAAAAACGGATGGATTTACGTGCACCTGGCGGGTTCGCCTGCCGATATCGGTTATCAGCACGGCTACCTCCTATCTAAAGAAATTGATACCTTAATAAAGGTAATGCAGTATTACCTGCCCTATACCAGCAAAAAAGACTGGGCCTTTTACCGCAAGGCATCGGCCCGGTTTATGTGGAATAAGATTGGTAAAGAATACCAGGACGAGATTCGCGGTATAACCGAAGGCCTACAGGCCAAAGGGATGAAATATGATACCCTGGATATTACCGCCCTTAATGCCAACATTGAGCTTGCCCAATATTATGTCCCGGGTTTGATGAATAAAATAAAACCCGGCAGCGGCGATAACAAGGCACCTGGTAATTGCAGTGCTTTTATAGCTACAGGAAAATACACCAAAGATGGTAAAATAGTGATAGGCCATAATAACTGGACGGATTATATTGAGGGCGAACGCTGGAACATAATTGCAGATATCGTTCCCGAAAAGGGCAACCATATATTGATGGATACCGCGCCCGGCTTTATCCATAGCGGCGATGATTTTGTAGAAACCAGCAGCGGCATTGTGATAACCGAAACTACCATTACCGGCTTTAAAGGTTTTGATACCACCCGCACCCCCGAGTTTGTACGCGCCCGCAAAGCCGCCCAGTATAGTAATAGCATTGATGACGTGATTAAGATAATGACTACCGATAATAATGGCGGTTACGCTAACGACTGGCTCATTGGCGATACTAAAACAAACGAAGTGGCCAAACTGGAGCTGGGCCTTAAAACCATGAAAGTATGGCGATCAAAAGATACTGCCATGATAGGCTCAAACTTCCCGGCCGACCCTAACCTGATTAAACAGGAGACCACATTTGATGTAAACAACAAAACAAGTTCGCCAAATGCCCGCAAACTGCGCATGGAAAAACTGGTTTGTGTTAACTACAAAGGCAAACTTAATGCCGATAACGGTAAAACTATTGAAGGCGATACTTTTGACGCGCTCGACAATAAAACCGCGCTAAACCGTTGCGTTATTGACGGCCATGTTGATAAAGACCCTAAAGGCTGCCCGGAGTGGAGCGAAGGCCCCTACTACCCCATGGGTGCCGTATAAGGCAAAGTGGCTACTGCCGATATGATTAGCAAACTTCAGCTATGGGCGCATATGGGGCACCCGGGCGGCGACGATTTCCTGGCAGCACCCTTCCTGAAACAACACCCCGAATATAACTACCAGGCCAAATATTTACGGGATATGAAAGCCTATCCGTGGACTTTGTTTGCGGCTAAATAAAATCAGAATTTGTAGAATTCAAAATGACTAAACACAAAAAAGCCTTGCAGGTTGGAAACATTGCAAGGCCTTTTTGTTTTAAATTTGATAATGGTATCGGCATTGCAAAATATGCAACCGGCCGTCTTTAACTTTATAAATCAAACGGTGTTCGTCGGTTATCCTGCGGCTCCAGCAGCCGGCAAAATTTCCTTTTAAGGGTTCGGGTTTACCAATACCTTTAAATGGCGAGCGCAAACATTCTTTAATTAGCGCATTAATTCTATCCAACACCTTTCTATCGGCTTGCTGCCAATGTAAGTAATCTTCCCAGCCTTGGGTTTGCCAAACCAATTCCAATTTAATCCTCTATTAATTTGTGCTGATAAAAGGCTCCGCTATCCATTTCGTCAATCGCATCCTGCAAGCGCTTCCTGTTTGCTTCGCTTTTAACAATATGTAGTGTCTCTGTCATTGCATTATACTCATCAAGCCCAATTACTACCACATTTTTGCCTTTGCTCCGCGATACAATAACAACTTCGGCATCGTCATTTACTTTATCTAAATTCCGGGCAAGGTTTTTCCGAAATTCCGTATAATTTAAAACCTGCATAGCTTAAGTACTTAATTAAGTACAAATTTAAGTATTTTAAATTGAATTTACCAGCCATTTCCATTGTCGCAACACATGATGAGCTAAATCAATAAATAAATAGTACTATGTTATAAATAGTACTATACAATATCATATATTTGTTCGTACCAAATCGAATGAATATGAAAAAGCTTTTTGTAACCTCGCTGTTTTGCGCCGGTTTAGCTACCCCTGGCGCTTTTAACCAGGTATTTGCCCAGGAAAAGCCTGCAAACCCAATCGCAACTACATACCAGGAAACGCCGGCTAAGATCAATGACCTGGTGCATACCAAACTGGCGGTAAGTTTTGATTATAAAAAACGCTACCTATACGGTAAAGAGTGGCTTACGCTAAAACCTCACTTTTACTCAACCGATACCTTAAGGCTGGATGCCAAGGGGATGGACCTGAAAAACATTTCCGTTGTAAAAAATGGTAAAAAATATCCACTTAAATTTAGTTACGACAGCCTTACCGTTGCAGTTAAGTTGGATAGGGTTTATCATAACAACGAAAGCTACACGCTATTCATCAATTACACAGCCAAACCCAATGAATTAAAAACCTCCCGCAAGCACGGGAAAGGCCTGTATTTTATTAACCCCGATGGTACGGAAAAAAATAAGCCAATCCAGATCTGGACAGAAGGCGAGCCGGAAAGTTCATCGGCCTGGTTCCCTACCATTGATAAACCCAATCAAAAAACAACCAGCGAAATCAGCATAACGGTTCCGGCCAAATATGTTACCTTATCAAATGGCAGGCTGGCATCACAAAAAGTCAATGCCGGCAATACCCGCACCGATACCTGGAAAATGGAACTGCCCAATGCGCCTTACCTGTTTATGATGGCCGTGGGCGATTTCGCGATTTACAAAGACAGTTGGCACGGCAAAGAGGTAAGCTACTATGTTGAGCCCAAGTATGCGCCTTACGCAAAAGATATATTTGGTTTTACGCCGGATGCCATGAGCTTTTTTTCAAAAATTACCGGGGTGGATTATCCGTGGAATAAGTATGCGCAAATTACCGTACGCGATTACGTAAGCGGAGCTATGGAAAATACAACGGCTATGATGACCGGCGAAGGTGCCCAGGCCACCAGGCGCGAACTGGTTGACCGGACTCATAACGATTTTGGCAGCATCCATGAACTGTTTCACCAATGGTTTGGCGATTATGTAACTACCGAAAGCTGGAGCAACCTCACCCTCAATGAATCATTTGCCGACCTGGGTGAAATACTCTGGGCCGAACACCGCTACGGCCAGGATGCCGCGGATGAACATATCCAGGAGGGCTTACAAGGTTACCTGGGCAGCCCCCAAAATGCCACAAAAAACCTGGTGCGTTTTTATTATAACGATAGCCAGGATGTATTTGATGGCGTTACCTACCAAAAAGGCGGCCGCATACTGAATATGCTGCGCCATTATTTAGGGAACGATGCTTTTTATAAAGGACTGAATATTTACCTGACAACAAACGCCTTCAAAAATGCCGAAGCCCAACAACTTCGCCTGGCTATGGAGGAGGCCAGTGGCCTTGATTTGAATTGGTTTTTTAACCAATGGTATTACGGCGCCGGGCACCCGGAGCTAAACATTAGCTATAGTTGGGATGAGCGCAGTAAAAAGCAAACCATATACCTGCAACAAACCCAAAGCGGGCAAGTTTTCACACTGCCGTTTGCAGTAGATATTTACGTAGCTGGCAAAAAAGAACGTCACCAGGTTTGGATGCGCGGTAAGGCAGATACCTTAACTTACACCCTGCCGTCGAAGCCCGACCTGGTAAACGTTGATGGCAACAAACTGTTGCTTGCCAAAAAAACTGATCATAAAACACTGGAAGAGTATGCATTCCAATACGAACAGGCTCCTTTATATCTTGATCGTTACGAGGCTATTGAAGCAGCAACATCGTCGCAAAAAACGCCGTTAGGCCAAAGGATATTAATCGGTGCTTTAAAAGACAAATACTTTGGTTTACGCCTTAAAGCCCTGCGTGCTTTAAACATGGATAACGATACCATCCGCGCCGCGGCATACCCTTTGATTGTTGAAATTGCCCAAAAAGACGACAACCCGCTAGCACAAGCCCAGGCCCTTGTACTTTTAGGAAAATATAAAAAAACCACCGACCTTGAACTGTTAAAGCAGGCATTAAAAAGCCAGTCGTACGCCGTACAGGGCACCGCTTTGTGGGCGATAAACCAAATAAGCCCCGCCGAGGCAATGAGGTTGGCACCACGCTACGAGAAAGATAATAAAGAAGATTTAACCGACGCCCTGTTCACCGTTTATACTGCAAATGCCGGGGACGACAAATGGGATTACATATTCACGTTTTACATGAGCCGGTTTCAAGAATCACGGTACAAGCTTACCGACAAATTTGCTGCCTATATAGGCAGAATAAAAAGCCAGGAACATGCACTGCAAGGGATTACCGAGATAAAAAAACTGGGCGTTGAATTTAAAAAATACATTGGTCCGCAAATTATAGCCGTATTAATCAAGTTAAAAACTCAAAGGGCCGGATTAAACGATGGCACCTCGGCAAAGGCAATTGATGACGCGATTGCCGGGATTAATAAGGCAAAGTAATTGGTTATACTCTGTTTTAAAGCTACTTTTAAGTTAATAGTAATAAGTCCTGAGTCAAAAGTTGATTTTCTTCTCTTTTTGACTTAGAACTTAAGATTGGGTACTTATGACTTAACACTACATTATTTTGTAGGGTCATTTACCACTCCCGTGAACAATACCAATCCGGTTTTCATTTCGCGGATAGCAAAAATAAAGGGATGGTCTAACTTAAAGTTATAAGGTAAAACGGCGGTGGCAACAAAAGTTACCGATGTTGCGGCAGCAGCTGTTGTTCCTTCTTCATCTACTTCAATAAAAGCTTTATGTTTTACTTCGCTAATAGCCAGTCCCCCCGTACTGATGCGGGTAAAATCGGCAAGGTCACTAAATGCATTAGCCATGCCCAGCGTTGATAAAACATCCTTTAACTCCTTATCATAACTAAACTTAAATTTGGGCATGCTTACATCAACATAACTGCCGGATAAACCAGTCATCAAACTTTGCCATTTGGCAGAATCGAGGCCAGCGGCATATTCCTGTACCGACTGAGAAGTTGGTGTTACTATTACCATACTAAATTTTTTATTGTTATAAGGTAATTCCAGCACCCGGGCCAGGGCTGACGCATAAGAAACGTTAAAAACGGGAGGTGTTGCCAACAAAATGTTGATAAAGAGGTGATAAGTTTAAGGGTTGCGGTTGTCAAAAAGGCTTTCAAGTTTTTTTCTTTGTAAAAAAGAATATGCCCACATCCCTTCACGATCATTTCAGATGGATACCCGATCCACGCACGGGCAATAATAAGAAGCATAATTTACTGGAAGTAATCATTTTATCGGTCTTGGCAGTGTTATGTGGTGCTGAAAGCTGGTACGAGATGGAGGAGTTCGGCAAAGAAAAAGAGGACTTTTTAAAACAGTTACTGCCACTTGAAAACGGCATACCGAGCCATGATACGATCAACCGTGTTTTTATGATGATCGATGCGAAGCTTTTTGAAAGTTGTTTCCGTGGATGGACGGCAGAACTCGGCCGTAGCCTTGAAGCGGCAAACCCATCTCCTGAAAAGGAGCTGATCGCTATCGATGGAAAGAGCATTTGTAATAGCGCCTGCAAGCATCAGGGATTAGGTGCCTTGCATTTGGTAAGTGCCTGGTCAGGGCGTAACCAGTTAGTGCTTGGGCAGCAAAAAGTAGCTGACAAAAGCAATGAGATTACCGCTATCCCGGCGTTGCTATCTTTATTAAATATCAAAGGGGCGGTAGTAAGCATCGATGCGATGGGCACCCAGAAAGCAATCGCTGAAAAGATCATCGAAAGCCAGGGGGACTATATCCTGTCCCTGAAACAAAACCAGGAAACGCTTTATGAACAGGTAACCAACCAGTTTGGCTTCAGGGAAGACAGTTACAGCCAGCACCTGGATAAGGGGCACGGGCGGGCTGAGATCAGGACCTGCAAGGTCATCCATGAGCTTAACTGGATCGACGAAAAGGAAAACTGGAAAGGGATGAAAAGCATTATCAAGATTACCTCCGAGCGGATGATTGGTGACAGCCGCACTATACAACACCGTTATTATATCTCCAGCCTTCAGGCAGATGCCGCTTATTTTAACCAGGCTATCCGCGCACATTGGGGGATAGAAAATCAGTTGCACTGGCAACTGGATGTTGGTTTTGGCGAAGACTACAATACCACACGCAACAGGCAGGCCGCTCAAAACCTGGCAGTCGTCAGAAAAATAGCCTTAAATATTCTGAAAGCTGATAAAACCAGCAAGGCCAGCCTGAAGGCCAAACGAAAAATGGCTGGTTGGAACCATAAATTTCTGTTAACGCTTATCGCTAATAAAAATTTCTAATGCGTCAGCCCTG
>NZ_JBFUIA010000058.1:0-21633 GCF_056402115.1 Mucilaginibacter sp. P4_C11
GCCAATAAAAAATAAAAAAGTAAAGACGCTTCTGCATATGGCTGCACTGGTGGCGATTCAGTATAATGATGAACTAAGGCTTTACTACGAACGAAAAGTCAAAGTCGAAAAAAAGAGCAAAATGAGCGTAATTAATGCGGTCAGGAATAAACTTGTGCAGCGCATCTTCTCCTGTGTTAACCAAAACAGAAAGTATGAAAAAAATTATCTTAAATTAGTTGCATAGATCATAGAAATCGAGGTACGAAGCAATCCCGAACTATGTGGGACTTAGCGTGTAGGGGATTGCTTCGTGCCTCGCAATGACGGTCTGTTTTTCAATTAATGAATATTACTATTTACTTATAGTTATAAATAAATTTTGAAAACATATTTATAAATCGCACCTTTAAACATCTTTATACCTATAAATCAGCTTGAAAAAGATTGTTGCCTTTTTATTGCTAAGTATTCACCTGCTAAATATTGGCGGGCAGCTGGCATTGCACCAATACCTGGTTTATAAAACCAATAAGTTTTACAACCAACAGGTAGGCAAAGGTTTGTATGATGTTAAAGACCTTACCGAAATAGCCATACCTGTTGATTTACCCAATATTCATGATTGGAAACGGTTTGAAAACATAGCCGGGCAAATACAGTTTGGCAATACCAATTACAACTACGTAAAAATGAAGGTAACACGGACTGCCATACACCTTATGTGCATTCCTAACTATGAAACAACGCGCCCGGTTGATAAAAATGTGCTGAATGCAAAAGGTGTTAAAGATATCCCGGTACCACAAAAAGACCATGTGCCATATGGCAAAATCATTATGCAGGATAACGTTAGTGTAGCCTTTGCACACATTGAGTTTTGCTGCCCCATAAAAAATATCCGAAAAAATATTGTACAGCCCGTACAGCCCCTGGTGCATTATCACCAGGATATTCCCGAGCAACCGCCTAAGGTTACCTGCTAAATTTCTTAATGCCTGATCGGTTAAGGATACCATCAACTACTATTTTAAATGTTGTGTTTCGCGTGTATTTACGCCGTAAATTCCGGGTGCTATGAACTGGAAAATGACAAAATAAAATGATGTCATTGCGAGGAACGAAGCAATCGTGAACAACGTAAAATCTGCTATGCTTGCAACGAGATGGCCACGCTATCGCTCGCAATGACATGATAAAACATTTCTGGTTTTTACAGAATACTCGAAATGCGTAGTTGATAGCAGCCCAACCGGATTGGCATCCTGTTTGGCCGTGGCTTTACCCCGCCCAAACTTTACCAGCATGTATCAATACTTAATTTATTAAAAAGCAGGTGTATTGAAATAATACCGCTTTTAAGATAATATCATATTAGCCCAAAATGAAAATAAAAATAGCCGCAGCCCTAACGCTCATTGTAGCAATAGGCTTTACCATAATAGCATCCAGCCCAAAATCATCGCACCAGGAAATGATTGAGTTGCTGCAGCAATTGAATAAAAAAAACAACGACATGGCAAACCCATTTAACCCCGAAGTAAAGATTGCCTATTGCGATTCGTTGGTTAAAATACCGCCTAACGACCAGGACTCCCACCTTTTGTCGGTCCAGGCATCGCTATTGATTATGGCCGGACAGGAAGAAAAGGCTGTAAGTATTTATGAAAATATAATAAACAAGCTGGAGTTTATGCCATCAGACCGCCTGTTGTCTGAAGTGGGCATTGCTTATATGCGCCTTGGCGAGCGCAGTAATTGCATGCTCAACCATACCGGTTCGTCGTGCATTTTTCCGATCAAAAATGATGGTGTACACAAACTTCAAACCGGTTCAAGGAAAGCCATTCAGGTTTATAAAACCATTTTAAAGGTGCATCCGGACGATATGGAATCAAGGTGGTTGCTCAACATTGCCTACATGACATTGGGCGAGTACCCGCAAAAGGTTCCAAAAAATGTGTTGATCCCTGGTTTGAATGCCGATAGCGTGGCCGGGCAAAAGCCATTTAAAGATATTGCCCAAAGCCTTGGCCTTAACGTTAATGGCCGGGCAGGCGGGGTTGCTGTTGACGATTTTAACAACGACGGCTACCTGGATATCATTACATCGGCCTGGGATTTGAGCGATCCGATGCACTATTTTGAAAACAATAAGGACGGTACATTTACCGATCGTACCGAATACAGTGGGCTTAAGGGGATAACCGGCGGCCTTAATATTCAGCAAACCGATTATAATAACGATGGCAATATCGATCTTTTTGTATTAAGGGGCGCCTGGCTTACCAAAGGTTATGGTAAACAGCCCAGCTCATTGCTGCGCAACAATGGCGATGGTACTTTTACCGATGTAACCATACCAAGCGGCCTGTTATATTACCATCCAACGCAAACAGCCACCTGGGCCGATTTTAATAACGACGGCTGGCTGGATGTTTTTGTTGGTACCGAAACATCGACACAGGATTTGGACAGTAATTCATCGGCATGCATGCTGTACATCAATAATCACGATGGTACATTCACCAACGTTACCAAAGAAGCACACTGTGATGTTATGTCATTTGTAAAGGGCGTTACATCTGCCGATTATGATAACGACGGCTACCCGGATATCTTTATTTCGACCATGACCGGCACCAAATACCTGCTCAGGAACAAAGGTATTAAAGGAGGCAAGGTTGATTTTGAAGACGTAACCCAAAAAGCAGGCTTTGCTCAAAATAAAGAACGAACCTTTACTACCTGGTTTTACGATTATGACAATGATGGCTGGCAGGATGTGCTGGTGAGCGATTATAACTTTAACCGCCCGCTGGCCTATTACAGTGCCGCGGCAGCTTTAGGTAAAGCCGTTCCGGATGCCGGGAACGTGTTTTTATACCACAACAATCACGATGGTACTTTTACCAATGTAACCCGCCAGGTTGGTTTGGATAAGGTGGTGTACAGCATGGGCGGCAACTTTGGCGATATTGATAATGATGGCTACCTGGATATGTATTTTGGAACAGGTAATCCCGATTTTCGGTCGTTGGTGCCCAATAAAATGTTCAGAAATGATGGCGGGAAAAAGTTTATCGATATCACTACGTCGTCTCGCCTGGGCAACCTGCAAAAGGGGCATGGTATTGCCTTTGCCGATTTAAGGAATACCGGCAACCAGGATATATTTGCCCAAATGGGCGGCGCCTACATTGGCGATTCGTACACCAGTTCGTTATACCTTAACCCACGCAACAACAATAATAACTGGATAAGCTTAAAACTTGATGGCGTAAAAGCCAATAAGGCAGCTATAGGGACCCACATTAAACTTACATTTACCGAAAACGGTGTAAAAAGAAGCGTTTATAAAGATGTAAACTCCGGCGGAAGCTTTGGATCATCGCCGTTACGACAGGAAATTGGCATTGGGCAGGCTAAAGTAATTGACGATATTGAAATAAAATGGGCGGGTAGCGGTACGGTTCAGCATTTTACAAATGTATCGCCAAACCAGTTTTTGAGGATAACTGAAGGCGTAGATCAATATAAAGTAACACAATTGGCTAAATTAACTTTTATTGATAAGCAGGATATGACAATGTGTATGCCTATGGCGGCAAAAACAAATTAAGTGGTAAATTTGTTTATAAATGTGTTAGTGGCTTATCTGTTTTTCAATAAAACCAGCTACATTTAAATAAAATAACGAACAATTTTAATCAAACCTAAAAGATGAAAAAATTACTTTTATTATGCTGCCTGTTTATTGGATTAACAACAGCAAGCTTTGCCCAGATGGCGGCCGGCAGCAAACCGGAAGAAAAAGCGATGGAATTGCAAAAAAAGTTAAAACTTACTGATCCGCAATGCAAAAAAGTTGCAGCAATTTATACTGAATCATCGGCCAAGTTTGACAAAATTAAAACTGAAACCAAAGGCGATAACACCAAAATGCTGGTTGCTATTGAGCCTTTGCGTACAGCAACGATAAAAAAAATTAAAGCTGTTTTAACCCCCGCTCAAAAATTAAAATATGATGACCTTGTAAAAAGTTCAAAAGCTTCAGGCGGCACAGGCTGGAGCGACGGTTGGAGCGCAAGCAAATAATAAACATTGAAAGCCTAATGAAGGTGATAACAAAAGGGGCTGCCTCAAAAAGGACAGCCCTTTTTTTGGGGCCAGTCCGAAAAGCAGGAGCGAGACTTTTGTTGGGCTGAGCGCTTTGGTTTAGTAAACGTAACAGGTTTGGGCTGCTGATTAACAAGTTAACAACAGCCCGGTCATTTTAATCACAAATAACTCGTAGATGACGGGCGGCACATGTAAAATAACCATACATATGGTTTCAAGTCTGGATGGTTATATCGCCAAAAAAGACAATAGCGTTTCGTGGTTTGATACAGCTGACAGCTATGAGAATGGGGTGAATGTTACGGAGCAAGATGCCGCTGAATTTCTTAAGACCATAGACTGCTACATCATGGGTTCCAGTACGTATGAACACGCGTTGGAGCTTTCAAAATTATACGGGTGGGCTTACGGAGACGTGCCTACCATTGTATTAACCCACAGAAAACTGCCTGTTGACCGGCAAAACATTGAAACCTACTCGGGCGACCTGGACAAATTGGTGAACGAACGGCTAAAATCCAACTACCGGAATGTTTGGCTTGTAGGTGGTGCTAAACTGGCTAAAGATTTCATTCGTTTAAACTTAGCCGACGAAATAAGACAGTCAATTCTGCCCATTATCCTGGGCGACGGAGCTCCGTTTTTTGATCAGGTAGGGCAAGAACGCGCTTTACACCTAAAAAGCGTTACCGCCTACAAAAGCGGCATGGTGGAGCTATGTTACGAAATAAAGAAACAATAGTAGTTCCTGTTTTATGCAGGATCGGGAAGTTATTAAGGTCAAAGTTGAAAATTGGCTGTGGTTTTCGTCTGTCTGTACTTAATCTTCTTCAAAAGTTAAATTTTATGCTGATCCCCCGCCCGGATCATAATGCAATCCCTTTAAACAATAAAAGTCCCCTTGCACTCGCTGCTTGGGGACTTTAAACCTAAACCTTATCACTATTTGCAGGCAAGAACGCCCGCAAAGAAGATTAACGTTTAAATTATTAAAAATCGTATGCAGGCAGTAGCCTAATTGACATAAAAATGATAATTCTCATTAAAGCATTTTCCAATAAATTAATTTTCAGTTATTTACGTTTTCCTGTTTTGTTGAAGATTGAATCATAGCTTCCAGCCAGGAGTTTAAGCGGAAGAGAGATCAAAACAGCTGTAAAATGGTAAATAATGGAGGATATTATCCTTAAATAAAGCAGAGGGGAGTTGTAAAAACTATAAGGGCAATTTTTACAGATAAGATGTACCATTTTAAATGCTATTTATTCATTGTATATTGCTACTTGTTTCTGTTGTTTTACATGCCAGTTATAACACCATGAAAATAAAAATATCTATCGCTTTCGCGGGCTTGCTATGTATTGCCTTATCCTCATTTGCATTTCCTGCTAAGCAAAAAGGCGACGACGAAATTATTTATCACATTTTTGAGCGCAGCTTTTTTGACAGCAATGGCGATAATCATGGCGACCTGAATGGCATCCGTCAAAAGCTGGATTATTTGCAGGAGTTGGGTGTAACATCTATTTTATGCACGCCGCTTTATGAATCCATTTATTATCACAATTACTTTGCTATCGATTTTAAAAAGATAGATCCACGGTACGGCACGTTACAGGATTACCTGGCCCTGATAAGGGAGTTGCACAAACGGGGTATGAAGTTTTACATGGATATGGAAACGCAATATGTTACCGAAGATTCTGAATGGTGGAAAGGCGCTTTCGGCAACCCCAAATCGCCGTTTGCTGATTATATTTTGTGGGATGATAAGGAAAATAAAAAACCATCAACCATAGTGTACAACCTTACCGAACTAAAGGGCTATGATGGCGTAACCCATAAAATTACCACAGCTAATTTAAACAGCGCCAAATCAAAAGAATATAATTACCAGCTGTTTAGCTACTGGTTGGATCCGGATAAGGATGGCAAGTTTGATGATGGTGTGGATGGTTTCCGGTTAGATCATATGATGGATAACCTGGATAATAAAGGAACCTTGCCCCACTTGTTTGATACCTTCTGGAACCCGCTGTTAACCAAACTGCGGGCTATTAACCCCAAAATAAAAATTGTGGCCGAGCAGGCCAACTGGTTCGGCTTAGGATTGGATTACCTGCAAAAAGGCGGCGTTGACCGCGTATTTGGCTTACGGCTGGCATTTGCCATCCGCCTGTTCAGGAAAGATTTACTGATGGCCAACGCCGATTCGACCCTGGCCATGTTGCCGCCCGGGAAAGAGCAGGTAGTTTTTGTAGAGAACCATGACGTACCACGCTTTGCATCCGAAGTAAAAGGCAACCTGGCCAAGCTAAAAGTGGGCTGCGCCCTTAACCTGCTAATAGGCGGCGTACCAGCCATTTATTACGGGCAGGAGTTGGGCATGACCGGCACCAGCGCCAAATTTGGCGCTACCGATGCCAACGAAATTCCCGAGCGCCAGGCCTTTGAATGGTATGCATCGGGCCAGGGCCAGGGCATGGCCTATTGGTACAAGCAAACCGGCACTTATAAAGATGAGTTTAATGATGATAAACCTAACGATGGCATCTCGTTAGAAGAAGAACGAAAAGATCCCAACTCATTGTTCAATTACTACAAAGCGATGATCAGCCTGCGTAAATCAAACAGGGCAATTACCAAAGGCAGCTATAAAACATTAATAAACAATAACGACCAGGTATTTTCATTTATCAGGAAGGATGGCGATAAGGCAGTAATTGTGGTGGTCAATTTATCTGATAAAGATCAGGCGGCAACAGTAGATGCGCCTTATGCCCAGGGTAAAAAGATTGGCCAATTTATAGGGGAAGAGACTCCAACGGTTAAGGCGGGAAAGATGCCGGTAAGTCTGCCGGCATATGGTATCGCAGCCTGGACAGTGGAGTAGTATGGGCCGTAATCTGGCAGCCACATCAAGGTGGGCCGGCGGCAAACTTATTTTGGCCACAACGGTTTACTATTAACCATGGCGAAAAAACAACTCCTTGAATTTACAGATAGCGGCATTTACTGCCCGCAGGGCCGTTTTTATATTGACCCATGGAAACCGGTTGACGATGCCGTAATAACCCACGCCCATGCCGACCATGCCTACGTGGGGCATAAGCATTACCTTGCCCACCATTTATCTCGCGAGGTGTTGTTTTACAGGCTTGGCGAAATTCAACTACAAACGGTGGAGTATGGCGAAACGGTTATTAAAAACGGCGTTGCCATATCGCTATACCCGGCAGGGCATGTCATCGGTTCGGCGCAGATCAGGGTAGAGTACAAGGGCCAGGTCTGGG
This sequence comes from Mucilaginibacter sp. P4_C11, assembly GCF_056402115.1. Classification (NCBI taxonomy): domain Bacteria; kingdom Pseudomonadati; phylum Bacteroidota; class Sphingobacteriia; order Sphingobacteriales; family Sphingobacteriaceae; genus Mucilaginibacter; species Mucilaginibacter sp. P4_C11. The sequence goes on from NZ_JBFUIA010000058.1 coordinate 7,395, forward strand.
TGGTTTCGGGCGATTACAAGGTTGAAGATGATGGTATCTCCACACCCTTTGAGCCGGTGCGCTGCCACCACTTTATATCCGAATGTACGTTTGGCATGCCGGTATACACCTGGAAACCGCAGGTGCAGATTTTTGACGACATTAACAATTGGTGGCGCGGCAACCTGCATAACGGCGTGGCTACAGTTTTGGTTGGATACTCCCTTGGGAAGGCTCAGCGCATATTGCAAAACCTCGATTTATTTAACGGCACAGTTTATACACACGGCGTAATTGAAAACACCAACGAAGCCCTTCGGCGCAATGGTGTAATTTTAAATCCCACAGAACGCATCACCGCCGATTCGGTGAAAGAGGAGGTACGCAAAGGTATCATCATCGCCCCGCCATCATCGGTAGGTACGCCCTGGATGCGTAAGTTCCAGCCTTATAGTTTTGGGTATTGCTCGGGATGGATGGCCATCCGCGGTGCCAAACGCCGCCGCGCTGCCGACCGCGGATTTGTTTTGTCTGACCACGCCGATTGGAATGGCCTCATCAGTGCCATTGACGCTACCGGCTGCGAAAGTGTTTATTTAACCCACGGCTACACCGCCACTTTTGCAAGGTATTTGAACGGGATAGGATTTGATGCGCATGAGGTACATACCTTGTATGGAGGAGAAGAGGAAGCCTCACCCCAGCCCTCTCCAAAGGAGAGGGAGTTTAATAATCAGGAGCAAGATAATAATATCCAGCCGGCAAATGAAGTCCTCTCCTTTGGAGAGGATTTAGGCGAGGCATTTGGGGGGCTTAGCTCATGAAAGCATTTGCCCAACTCTTTCTCTCGTTAGATGAAACCAACAAAACCGGCGAGAAGGTTAAGGTTTTAAAGGAATATTTTACTGCTGTGCCCGATACGGATAAAATGTACATGCTGGCGCTTTTTACAGGCCGGAAACCTAAGCGGCAAATTAACTCGACCCTGGTGCGCAACTGGGCTATTGAAGCCTCAAACATCCCGGCCTGGCTGTTTGAAGAAAGCTACCACGTAGTAGGCGACCTTGCCGAAACCATGGCCTTGCTAATGCCCCAAAGTAACCAAAGCAGCAGCAAAACGCTTACAGAATGGATAGCCGAGATAAACGCCCTTGGCAATAAAACTGAAGAACAGAAAAAGGAATGGCTGCTAAATTCCTGGGCTATGCTGGATAGCCAGGAGCGTTTTGTGTTTAACAAACTGCTAACAGGCAGCTTTAGGGTTGGCGTATCGCAAAATTTGGTTATCAAGGCGCTGGCCGATATCTCGGGGCTGGAAGCTGCCGTACTTACCCACCGTATTATGGGTAGCTGGATGCCCGAAACTTTACAGTTTGCCCAGTTGATGGAAGAACAGGACGCAGCGGCCAATATTTCCAGGCCGTACCCTTTTTTCCTGGCCTACCCGATACAAGAGACCTCCGAAAGGCAAAAAACGCCTGATGAGGTGGGTACCTCGCTTGGCCAGGCCGATGACTGGCAGGCCGAGTGGAAATGGGATGGCATCCGTGCACAAATGATAAAACGGGGCGGCGAAATTTTTATCTGGAGCCGCGGCGAAGACCTGGCGACCGAAAAATTTCCCGAGTTGCATCCCTTCTTATATGCCCTGCCCGATGGTACGGTGATAGATGGCGAGATCCTGAGCTTTCAGAACGGTTTGCCTATGCCATTCAATGTGCTGCAAACCCGCATAGGGCGTAAAAACCTGAGCAAAAAAATATTGGAAGAGAGCCCCGTAGCGGTGATAGCTTATGATTGCCTGGAATATAACGGCGAGGACATCCGCCCGAAAACGCAAAGCGAAAGGCGGGTGATTTTAGAAACATTGCAGGCTGCAACGCCCTTTGCCGAATTGTTCCGGATTTCAGACTTAATCAAGTTTGATAGCTGGGAGCAGTTGGGCGCTATAAGGCAGCAGTCGCGCGCCATGATTGCCGAGGGCGTAATGCTAAAACGCAAAAGCGCCGCTTACCAGGTTGGCCGCCGTCGCGGCGACTGGTGGAAATGGAAAATTGATCCCCTTTCGGTAGATGCGGTGATGATTTACGCTCAAAAAGGACATGGCCGGCGGGCCGATTTATATACCGATTATACCTTTGCCGTTTGGGATGGCGATAAGCTGGTACCCTTTGCTAAAGCCTATTCGGGCCTTACCGATGCCGAGATTAATAAGGTTGATTATTTTATTAAACGCAACACCATCGAAAAATTTGGCCCCGTGCGTACGGTAAAGCCCGAGCTGGTGTTCGAAATAGGATTTGAAGGCATCAACAAATCAACCCGTCATAAATCAGGAATCGCGCTGCGTTTTCCACGGATACTGCGCTGGCGGCATGATAAACCTAAAGAAGAAGCCGATACGCTGGAAAGTTTGAAAGCATTATTGGACGGCTAAGGCCCCTGTGACGCGCTTACACCCCAGGATAAACGCTAAATAGCTAATGGAATGAGCGCTATAAGCATCAAACAACATCTTGTTTTTATTGGCTGATCGTGGTTAAATGATACAGCTACTGAAGGGAATGTATTGGCTGACAACAAGTACAGGTATTTGGATGCGCCCAAATTGCGCGATCATTTTAGTGTTAACCATGATAAAATATAAAATATTGATTATCAAATATTTATAAATATTTTATCTGAAATGTGTTAAGTTATGTTAACCCAATTAAATGCATTTGTCCTGGTTTACACACCAGATATAGAAATCAGGATTGTTAAATTTTTGTAACTTCACCAACTTTTAATCAATAAACTGACCATCAATGTTAACCATCAATAACTTCGCTGAATTTGAAGCGCAAATAGGGAACGAGCTTGGCGTTTCGTCATGGTACAAAATTACCCAGGAACAGATCAACAAATTTGCCGATGCTACATTAGACCACCAATGGATTCACACCGATCCGGAAAGGGCTAAAACCGAAAGCCAGTTTGGCGCAACTATAGCTCATGGCTACCTTACCCTATCGCTTGTGCCTTATTTATGGAAAGAGATTGTGAAAGTTGAAAACCTGAAGATGGAGATTAACTACGGCATTGAAAACTTCCGTTTTGGACAAGCCGTACTGGTTGATTCGGAAGTGCGCTTAAAAGTAAAGCTTGGCGGCCTGGTAAACCTGCGCGGCCCAATTAAAGCCACCATGATAACCACCCTGGAAATTAAAGATCAAAAGAAACCAGCCTTTACCGGCGAGATAGTTTTTGTATACCACTTCAACGCGTAAATCAAGTTGATTTGTGTGGTAGCGTTTAGGTCGCTCAAATAGACAGATTTTCACCCTGAGTGGTGAAATTTCGGCGAAACTCTGAAAGGAAAATGATATACTAAAGAGCGTTGTCATGCTGAGCCTGTCGAAGCATAGCGGGCAAAGGCCTCTCCGCACGACCCTTCGACAGGCTCAGGGTGACAGGCCTACCCACCTCGAAAGGAAAACATGTCATGGGTAGCCTGTCGAAGCATGGTGGGCAAAGGCCTCTCCGCGCGACTCTTCGACAGGCTCAGAGTGACGGGCCCTGCGCAATAGAAATTACAACTTGTCATTGACAGGAACTAAGGATCTATTTGCAAACGTTCTATTGGTAATGCACAGCTGATAGGTCCTTCGTGCCTCACCCCATCATCCCTACCGGCAAAGCCTGGTTATCAAGTCGGCATATTGCGGATAATCCTGGCATAGCGCATCCTTTTCGGCCATTTCAAATTCGCTAAAATCAAATCCGGGAGCAACGGCGCAACTGGCCAGGCAGAATCCTTGTTTGGATGGAATTTCGGCCGCGAACCATAAACCCGACGGGATCACTACGGATAGACTGCCGGTTTCGAAGTCAGAAAGCTCGATGCTTTGGAGTACTCCCGCGTTGTTCAGTACACGGATATGCAATGGGGAGCCCTTGTGAAAATACCAGATCTCGTCGGACTTTAGCCGGTGGAAACCCGAATAATCGTTTCCCTCCAGCAGGTAATAAATAGACGTAATAACCTGTTTTAGCTTATCGCTATGAGTTGGCCTGACTTCAATCTCCGACCGGAAAACTTCTTTATAAAAACCACCCTCGGGATGGGGTTGCAGGTTTAGTTTATTGATCCAGTATGCGGCGTTGTTTTCCATTAAGCTACAAGTTTTTCTGTCGATAAATATCGGCAAAGCTATAGATAATAGTTGTCAGGAATCCGCTTTAAAATATCCGTTGCTGTATCACCCCCATAAAAGCATCTTTAAATTTCTCGCTGATGGGGATTTGCTTGCCGGCTATGTAAATGTGGTTATCCATTATTTTATTAAGCTGACGGGTGTTTACAATATAGGAGTTGTGCACACGTACAAATGGAGGCGAAAGCTGCTCGTCAATATCTTTAATGCGACGGTAAATCAGCAATTGTTCGGTACTGGTTACCAGGCGTACGTACTCTTTTTGTCCTTCAAAATACTGAATATCGTCCAGCAGGATCTTGCGCAGTTCTTTGCCCGATTTTACAAAAAAGTATTCGTTGCCAACTGCCGGGGACATTTTTTCGCTGGCCTGGTTTTTTGTAAAATAAGCCTCGATTTTTGACTGGGCGGCCAAAAAACGCTCGAGCGTTATGGGCTTCAACAAATAATCGATGGTTTGGAAGGTATAACTTTCGGCAGCATATTGCGAGTAGGCGGTGGTGAAAACAATTTTGGTATCCTTCGATAACAGGCCGGCCAGTTCCATACCGGTAAGCTGTGGCATATTAATATCCAGGAAAATAAAATCGGCCTTTTGTCCTTTTAAAAAAGCCATAGCTTCCAATGCATCGTAGCATTTGGCCAGCAGCGCCCATTTGGTGTACTGGCCAACCATCATTTCCAGCAGCTTAACCGCGTTTGGCTCGTCGTCGATAATTATGCAGCTTAAATTCATGCCAATGGAATTTTTAAAAAGGCTGTAAACATTTCTTCGCTATCGCTGATGGTGAGTTCAAATTTATTGCCGTATAACAGCTCAAGCCGTTTGCGCAAATTCTGGACCCCGAAACCGCCGGAGGTATCAGCTTTTTGATTAAAAATACGGTTTTTGGTTTCAAATATAAGGTAACGGCCCTGCTGTACCAGTGCCAGTTCAATTTTATTGTCGATACTGGCCTTATCAATGCCGTGCTTAAAAATATTTTCGACAAAGGTCATGAGCAGCATGGGCGGTATTTGCAGGTGCGGGCTGCAATCCTGTATAAAGCTGATGCTTATTTCGTGCCTGATCCTGATTTTTTCAAGCGCGATGTAATTCTCCAAAAACTGGATCTCGGTATTAATAGACACCTCGTCTTTAGGGCTTTCATCCACAAAATAGCGCATAATGTTAGATAGCTGCTCTACCAGTTTGGCGGTGCGGGGCGAATCGACATAAGCCTCGTAATAAATATTATTGAGGGTATTGAACAGGAAATGAGGCTGCACCTGCGATTTAAGCAGGTTTAGCTCGGCCTGGCTTTTTTGCACCAGTATTTTTTCTGATTGTTGTTTAATTTCGAAGTAGGCCAGCGCTATTCTGAAAATAAAGCTGAGCAGATAGGTCATGAAACCGGCCACCACAAAATTGAGCATCATGCTAAAAGTCATCTTTTCGGGGTGGCTGGCAAAAAACGTGTTGTACGAGTACATGATTAAAAAGCCACGCGCCACACCACCAATAACCAGTAACAGCACCACATAAATTACATACTGTACACGGTGGCCTTTTTCATAAAAGCGGGGGTACAAAAATTTAATATTGCCATAAATAACCAGCAGGTAAAACGCCACACTAATCACCGTAAAAACGCTGGCATGGTTAAACCCATCAACAGGCAGAATCGAAAAAAAGATGATAAAAAACACCGCTATCCATATCACCCATTGCAGGCGTGTAAGCGTGGGCATGTTTTTAATGAAATTCATTTTTAAATGTACAAAGCTTTTTGTTTTGGGCGGCTGATTTTCAACCAAAAGGCCCCATTATTCAACCAATTACTTGCGTGCTCATATTGCGGCAGTTGAGATATTAAGGGCAAGCATTAAAAATAACGGGGCAAGGGTTGAAATCATTTGCCCTTGTTGTTAATAAAACCAAGCTTTAATTATTCAATTTTTCAACCGCACCTTTAAAGCTTATACAATGAAAAAATTACTGATTGCCGCCCTTATGGCGGTTGTTATCCAGTTTACTTTTACCGGCCTTGCCCACGCCCAGCTGCTTACATCAACCCCAAGCGGCGGCAATAAAAAAGCATCCGTTACCGAAATGATAGGCATTACCGATGTAACCATTAACTACAGCCGCCCGCATGTGAATAAGCGCGACGGACATATTTGGGGTGAGCTTGTTTACAACGGCTATGCCGACCTGGGTTTTGGCACATCAAAAGCAGCCCCATGGCGGGCCGGGGCCAACGAGAACACCACCATCGAATTTTCAACCGATGTAAAGGTAGAGGGCCAGCCTTTAGCTGCCGGGAAGTATGGCTTTTTTATTGCCTACGGCGCCGATGGGAGCACGCTGATATTTTCAAAAAACGCTACCTCATGGGGCAGTTTTTTTTATAACCAGGCCGAGGATGTGTTACGCGTAAAAGTAAAGCCAGTACCTGCGACCGCCAGCGTGGAGTGGCTTAAATATGAGTTTGCCGACCAAACCCCAACGAGCGCTGTAATTCAGTTACAATGGGAAAAATTGATAATTCCGTTTAAAGTGGATGTTGACCTGCCTGCCACACAGCTTGCCGTATTCAGGAAAGAACTGCGTACCAACAAAGGCTTTAACTGGGAAAGCTGGGAACAGGCCGCCGCCTTTTGCGCTCAAAATAAAGCCAACCTGGAAGAGGGCCTGCTATGGGCCGATACCGCAACCAGTGTAAACTTTGGCGGCAACCAGGTATTCCAGACCTGGAAAACCAAAGCAGCAATATTGAGCGATTTGGGTCGCAGTGCCGAAGCAACTGCCACCATGAAAACTGCCCTGCCTTTTGCCGACGTTAACGACCTTTATTTTTACGGCAAAAGTCTTATTGCCGAAAACAAAGGCCAGGAAGCACTTGAGGTATTTAAGCTGGATTACCAGAAACACCCCGACGAGTTTTTAACCAATACCGGCATGGCCCGCGGGTATATGGCCGTAGGCGATAACAAAAAAGCCTTGCCCTACGCCCTGAAAGCCCAAAAGCAGGTAGTTGGTAAAATAAATAAAGACACTATTGATAAAATGGTAGCCACTTTGCAGGCGGCCAAGTAGGCTGTCAGCATCAGAATTTTCAGAATTTGGGAATTGGCAGAATGAAAAATGTTGTAGTGGGTTCGGAAGAAATAAAAAGTGGGGCACTGTGCGATTCCTTCATCGGGGAAGAATCGCACGCTCCTCCGCTTTTTTATTTCTTCCGAACGCCTATAGAGTTGTCTCCGACTTAGCCTTGGTTATCGTACTTGTTTACCAAGTCATGTATAAATAGGTCATATTCATCCCGCATGGGCAGCATAAGGTCAGTATGGAGGGTTCGTCTGTCAACCAATACATGCTCATTGCTCTTTGGGTTAAATCCTTCCTTTTTTAGATGTTTCCAATAAATGCCTATTCCTCTTTTTTGCCATGTAGGAAGGTTATTGAAATTAATACCGTATTGAAACAATAGTTCGTTCTTGGCGGCAATGCTCATCCCGTCAATTTTTGACGTAGCTTCTCTTGCATTAAAGTTGTTTTGCCTCAAACACCAGTAGCAATGCGCATTCAACGCATTTCTGTGCGCATCTTCATTACGCCACCTGAAATAATCCCCAACCAGGTGTATGTTGGGAAGTTCTGATAGACGACAATCAAAGGCTCCTACGTTTCCCAGAAGAGCGGAAAATTTAGCACTCGCTTCGCCCGCCAGTATAGAAATGTATTTCCTGGTCTTTCGCCCAAAAAGGCTTTCATTAGGATGAAAGAGTAATGATATTTCATCACTTTCGGTATAACCATAAATCACATTAAAACCGCAATTCATCAAATGTTTTACCGTTTCGACCATTAAGTCGCGAAATTTTTCGTCAAAAGGCGCCTCGAAACGGTGCAATTCCTTAGTCAGCCTGGTAAAACCCCGTCCATCAATTCTGGCTACCATGTACATACCAGGTAAAACGCAGCGGTCCTGAGAGGTTTCATAAACCCTCATTTTAACATCCAGCTCATCAAATTTCATTTGACCATTCATTTACCGTGAACATATTATTCTCGGCTGTTACATAATATAGTTCGTCGAAGCCTTCATCCATCTGTGGCAGGTTCAGCCGTTTATAAGTTCCTTTTATACCAACTTCAGGAACCTTCTCTTTACCCGTCCGTTGGTTATTACGCGCTAATGCAACGGCCACTTTAGATTGAAAATAATATCCAATTACTTTAAACTTATTTGCTTTTGCAATGGCTATATATTTTGCCCTTTCTTCCGGAGAGGGGTTGGTGTTGTCTATCACAAAAGGCTGAAATGTGAGTATACAAGTTTCAATAAACCTGAGTTCTTTATTTCTTGTGTTTAGCTGATCTAAAGAAATACGCATATGTGTATTAAAAAACCGCTCTTTAAAAAAGGTACTTTTTCCTGTTGCCTGAATACCGCAAAATATTACTGCTTCCATTTTTATAAGGGCTCTTTAGAGCGTGGTAAACAAATCTATATTAAAATATCTACAGGCTCTGTACCAAATCACATTAAATTCGACTGGCTCACGGAAGCACCTGTATTATATTGAGTTTGCAACTAAAGCACATGTAAACCCCAAGCTTATTATCCGTCATCCAATCGATCGGGGAATTGACTTGATGAAAAGTTTTAAACCGGGGCCAAATTTGATAAATTTCAAAGGCTGTGTTTCCTGGATCCGGGTTTAATAATTAGTTTCTTCTTTTGCCGAGTCAGCTGCCATTTCATTAAAAACTGCGTCCATCCGTTCCAGCTCGGTTTGGATATGGCTCATGACTGTGGTGTCGCCTGGATCTATGCCGAGGATAGCAACCAGACCTTTTATATTGGCTACGGGGCTTCTCAATATATGCGATTGTTTCCAGGCCATTTCGCGTATGTATTGCATTTTAGTTTTTATTTTGTCGTAAGCTGTCATCAGGCTCCGTTCAGCTTCTTTTCTTTCGGTAATGTCGTTTATGGCCAATACCAAACCCAATATTTCATTTTTAGCGTTTGATATAGGGAACATCCTAACGTAATACCATAAGTGACTGTCATCCTGTTGCGGGTAGCATACCTCGTAACTAATGGTATTGCCCTTAAATACATCATCGATGTAGCCCAGGAATTGAGTCCGCCGCTCATCGGTCATCAGCTCATATATTTTACTGTTGCTACCCGGATCATAATCAAATTCTTTTTTGGCAAAGGTCAAGGCCTGGTTATTATATTCCAACAGATCCAGATCGGCATTAAATAAGGCATAGGAAGTATCTGTGTTACTTAAAATGGTTTGTAAGTTGGCTTTAGTTGCTTTAAGCTGTTCTTCGGCTTTGATTTTTTCAGTAACATCGTTAGTAGATGAGATCACAACCCGCCTGCCATCAAACAGGATGTCCTGAGAGATGACATTTACTAAAATGGGGGTGCCATCGCTCTTCACATGGTTAATAATGCCAAAGTCGGTTGCCTCTACAATATCGGTTTGATAGTTGTTCAATAACTTTTCCTGATGGACTTCCGGGCGTAGTTTTTTGACATTCATGTTCAATAACTCCTCTGGTGTGTAGCCATAAAGCTTTGCAGCGGCATCATTGGCGTGAATAACCGTCAGATCATCTTTAGCAACTATCCATAGCGGAACGGGGTTACTTTCAAAAAGTAGCTTATATTTTTGAGCAGATGCCTTTAAAGCTTCTTCGGCTATTTTCCGATCCGTGATATCGATCATCGAGCCGACAATGGTTACTTCTTCTTCCATCATAACCCGGCTGCCATAAAACTCTACCCAGTTTAAACTGCCATCTTTTTTAACACCCATAACCTCGTAATAAACGTAGTTTGCATCCCCCTCAATCCGGGTGCGTACATTTTCAAACACGGTGGCGTGGTAATCCGGATGAATGACGGTATTGACCAGGTTATCCATATGCATTAATTCGTCAATTCCATAACCGAAAACCTCGGCAAAGCGCGGGTTTAAATATACATGCGTTCCTTTTTGCAAAATATATATCCCCACTTTTGATTTATCGGCCAGGGTGCGGAACTTTAACTCGGCTTTTCTCAATTCCACCGCCATCTTCTTACGTTCCGTAATATCGCGGGCTATCACGAGTATCCTATCGTCCGAGAACTTTTTGACATTAACTTCAATGTCAAATATAGTTCCGTCTTTTTTTACAGCTTTCCTTTCTCCGGTTGCCGATTCCTCAATCTTAATGTCGGAGTAAACCAGGGGTTGTTTGTCTAATATTGCTGCATTTACCAAATCATTAATATTCATGGTTAATAATTCGTTGCGCGTGTAGCCGGTCATCCGGCACATGCTTTCATTCACCTGGGTAAAAGCTCCTTTATAATTGAGTACATATATCGCATCAGATGCCTGTTCAAACAACGAGTGGTATTTTTCCTCACTTTCTTTAATCGTAATGCTGTTTTTGATAATGTTCCCGATCAAATTCCTGATACTCTTGATCAAAAAGAAAGAAATAGAAAGGGCAATGCTAAGTGCCATAAAAATGACGATAAAGAACCTTCTTGTGGTGGTATGGTATATCTGGCTGTTATTTTGAAATAGTTGCCTGCCAACACGCACCTGCAGATCCATTAACTGGGTAAGCTTTACATAAAATGGCTCGGTGGTGTCATATATCTTTTTAGGGACAAATGCATCGAGCGCTTTAGTATCCTGTTGGATTAGTATGGCCTCCAGATCTTCGCTTCTTTTATCAGCCTGTTTTTTTATGACATCGGTTTGTTTAACCATTTGCGCTTCTTCGGGCGTAAGGTAACTCAGCTTATAGTCGCGCCAATTGGTGTTAATAGTGGCCTGCGCTTTTTGAAGTCTTTTCTTTGCTTCGTCGAAAGATAGTTCGTGGTTTTTAACCAATTGCGCTATGGGGATAATTTCGATGCCATATTGAAACCGGATACCCGCTAACAGTTGAAAAGGCAGTACCCTGTCTACATATAGCGAGCGGGTATTATCTTCCATTTTTTTTAGATCATCAACGCAATACAGGCCTAAACCAATTAAGCTGGCAGCTGTAATAAACATTAATAGATATAACTTAACCGAAGCATTAACTTTTTTTAGCATAGCAGTCTTATAAGTAAATCAATGGTAAAATATAAGTTTGGGAGATTATTTATCAGCCATTGTATAAATGTATTGTTTTATGCGGATAAGTTGAATGGCGCACAACCAAAAATGACGAGAGAGAGGGTAGGCTGTACCTATTATTATGGAGAGGACTACAAGAGCCAATAATATTTATTGTTGCCGATTATTTTTTTTGATATTAACACAGCAAGCTTCTGTGGGCACAAAAAATATCGCTGCTTAAGCCCATCCCTGGTTGTGAAATTTTTAAAGGATCTGCCATCATAATAGTAAACACCAGAACCGATAGGGCCGAACCACAAGTTGCCTTTGCTATTGATTACACTTTCGGTTTCGGGCCTCGTATCAGTTTTTGGTGGTTCTGCTTTGTCCTTTACAGGAAGTGGGAAAAACAAGCATCAGGAGCAAAGGAGCAATAATTAAAATCAGGTAGGTGATTGTTAGCTTGTTTTTCATACTACAGAAATGATATTGATTAATAATATCATTTCTGAGTTTGGTTTTTTTTAACATCCTTTATTTGGTACGGCATAAATCACGTTGCCCGAAACAGATAAATTGAAACCATAATTTTCTATAGCAGGAAGTAACATTTTTTTCCATGTTTTGCCCATGTCAGATGACCGGAATATACCATCTGAGCGGCCACATATTAAATATTCACCCATTTGTTTAATTGATAAAATATCCGATGAAGATTTAAGTAAGCCTATTTTTTTCATTAATAAACTACTCCAGGATGGTTGAAGTTCTTCGCCTATAGCATTCCAGGTTTTTCCACTATCCAGTGAAATGTGTGCGCTGTTTGTTTGGGTTATTGTGTTGTATACTATAGCAGCAAATCCTCCGTTTATACGTTCCACAGTGATGCCAGCACCCCCTTCACTAATCACACTATCCCAGTTTTGACCATCATCGGTCGATCTTAATATTCCATCTTTGCTGGTACTCAGGAGTACACCGTTCCACTCTGCCAATTTCATTCTACCATCTCCAACATGCACTTGTTTCCAGGTTTTTCCACTGTTAGTAGATCTAAAAAGGCAGTTGTTGGAGCCAATGAAAACTGTGCCTCCGGCAGTTTCAAAAACGGTGCGTACTTCTCTCTCTTTATAATTCTTGTACATCCAATCTATCGTTCTGTCTATGCGTACGGCTTGCTCTTGAAAATCCGTGTACGTGGGCAACCAATTATTCGTTCCGTTTATTTTTTGTAAAAATTGACCCCTGAAATCATATGCAAGTATCCCATTCTTGCCAGGGGCAATGTTACGTTGGTTACCAGGGAAAATTTCTTTTGTCCAGAAAGGAGTTGTGGAATTTGGTTCACTGTGATAAACCCCATTTCCGGCACGTAAATATAGCCCATGGTCATTTGCAAATAAACCATCTCGCCACACACCTTCTCTCTGTAAATTTTCAGGCAGCCCTTGGCTAATGTCCTGCCATGTTTGTCCGCCATCAGCAGATTTAAAAATGATGTTGACAATCGCCGATGATTTGCCTTCTTTTATTGGTTTCTTTTTTGCCTCCTTTTCTTTTAGCACAAAAGAATTTAGTAGAAATAATACCAGGAAAATAGCCGGAACAAATACAAATAGCTTTTTCATTTTTTTAAATTTTAAGTAAAACATATGTTTCATAATCTGTTTTATGATCCTGTCAGAATTGATGCAGCAAAATTACTTTGATATATTTCAGCACGGAGAGCTTTAATTGTAAATAAAAATGTAAACTTTGTAAAATAAAATCTTGACACTATGTTAGATAGCAGAATTCTCATGTCCGGGAAACGCAAGTACCTGTTCGGATTGACGATACTTCCTTTTATCGCTGTAATCTGCGTGGCTTTCGGTATCAAGAACGATGACAGCTTCGATATAGCCAGGAGGGAAGTTTTGCTCCGCAGGCTTGGCCATGAACTACTATTACAGTCGGGCGACAGCACATCAAGGGTGCTGCCGGTAAAAAAGATCGCAGAAAATGAGTACCAGATCACGTTTGAGAATGAGCTTACTTTTCAACCAGATTCGCTGGTAAATACTACCGGGCGTTTGTTGGCCAAAGACCCGCTCGCACGTGATTATGTAGTTAATGTTCTGAACTGTGGCAACTCCAGTATAGCTTATGGATACGCTATATCAAAAAATGAGAAAGATGATATTATAGCCTGTAGAGGAAGAAAGCAACCCAGGGCATGTTACATCATCGATGTTAAATTTAAACCAACGGGTATAGCTACCGCAAAAAATGGATATCTTTTGGGCAGCCTGCCATTTTTAGCATTTGTTGGTTTTGTTTTTTTTAGGTCGGTTAAGCCGAAAAAGGCCTTGCCTGACGATCAGTGCACAGACATGTTAACTTTAGGCGCGGTGTTGTTCGATGCAAAAAATCGTAAGCTCACAATAAACGGAAATACGACAGACCTGACCGGAACTGAAACGCGCCTGCTGCTCATTTTTGCATCGTCGCCTAACCAGACTATAGCGCGAAGCCGGCTACAAAAAGAGATATGGGAAGACGAAGGTGTTATTGTGGGGCGCAGCCTGGATATGTTTATATCAAAACTCAGAAAAAAACTGGAACCTGATCCTAATATCAACATTGTTGTTATCCGCGGCAAAGGATATAAGCTTGAAATTGGCGCTTAAGAAGAATCTCTGTGCGCCGATTGAACTTATGGAATATAGATATAATTGCCAAAAATAGTTGGTAGAATATTTGTAATCGACTGTAATAAAGGAATATACATCAAGCAAATTGAAATCGGTTTCAATTTGCTTTTTTTGTTATATGAAATCGTCAAAAAAAGGCGTGTTTGACCTGTAAGAGCACGGATGTAATAAAGTGGGGCAAGCAGAATAAAAAACAGCGATATAAGTGTAAATCATGTGGGCAATTGTTTATTCGGCAGCACGCTGGTGTAAGAG
>NZ_JBFUIA010000059.1:0-20966 GCF_056402115.1 Mucilaginibacter sp. P4_C11
ATTGACAACTCTAACCGGATGGGATTGCGGGATTAGCTCCTCCAGGGTTGGCGGAATAGCTAATATTTGCTGCTGATCATAGTGTTTGAAAACAGGTTGTCTGATTGCCATATCTCATATATCTATACTTTAAATATATGAAAATCAGATTGTTAAAACAAATAAAACCATAGATAACTAATTGATTTTATAGCAATAAACCATTAATAATAAAAAAGAGGCTGATCATGATTTATGATACAGCCTCTTTTATTTTAATAACACATCGTTACATTCCTGCAGACATGTCTTTTGCCATAGTTGCGGCAAATACTACAAAGCATACTATTGCTAATATGTAAACGCAAATGAAAACTATGGTTACAATTCCCCATAGCTTAAAAAAAGATTTTAGCTTACCCAGGCCGGCTGTTATGTGGGCTGTATCCTTAAAGTTTACACCTGCCTTTATTTTTACCGCAAACTGGTAAATATAAAGCGCGAAGAAAAAGTAAAGCAGATCAATTAGCAGGTAAAAAATAGTAACGCCGCCGCCAAAACCTGCCATTATTTTCAGGCCGGGATTGTAGGGCATCGTTTCGGCCATTTTTGAAAAAATAGTACCTATTGATAAGGCTAACAAAGCAAATAAGCCGCAAAAAATAAAGCCCAGGATACCTAAAAAGGTGGCCCACTTACCTGCCGACAGTAAATAGCTTTGTGCTTCGGCGGTTAAAATGATTTCGGTTGAACCTGGAGGGGTGATGTAGGTTTCGTCAGTTTCCATTATTAGTGTTTAAGTTTAAGTGTTTATATGGTACTAAAGATATATAAATAATTAAGCAAACAATAATTTGGAATGTATGGAAACTACAGCAAAGTACCCTTCATAAACAATAACGCTATTGAAAAATAAATGATAAGCCCGGTAACATCAACAAGGGTGGCTACAAACGGGGCTGAAGATGTAGCCGGGTCGGCCCCTAATTTTTTCAGGATGAGTGGCAGCATTGATCCTGCTAATGATCCCCATAAAACCACACCTACCAAAGCGCAGCCTACTGTTAACCCAACCAGCATCCAATACGGGCCGTAAAGGTGCGGCCAAACCATAGCAAAGGCAAAAATACGGAAGAAACCAATGATGCCTAAAGTAGCTCCCAGCATAAGGCCCGAGAGCAGCTCGCGGCGCATTACACGCCACCAGTCTGTTACAGTTACCTCGCCAAGGGCCATTGCCTGTATAATTAAGGTAGAGGCCTGCGAGCCGCCATTACCACCGCTTGATATAATGAGCGGGATAAACAATGCCAGCACTACAGCTTTTTCTATCGACTTTTCAAAAAAGCCCATGGCGGTAGCGGTTAACATTTCGCCTAAAAATAAAATAATGAGCCAGCCTACGCGTTTTTTTACCAGCTTAAAAAGGTTAATATCCAGGTAAGGCTCGTCCAGGGCTTCTGTACCACCAATTTTTTGAATGTCTTCGGTATATTCTTCATTGGCTATCCAAAGGATATCGTCAACGGTAACAATCCCTAATAAAATATTTTCTTTATCAACTACCGGGAGGGCGGTGCGGTTATTCATTCTAAAAACGTTGATAGCTTCTTCCTGCGGGTCGCTGGCGCTCAGGGCTATCAGGCGGCCATCCATCAGGTCAGATACCTTTGTTTCGGGTTTTACCAACAGTATTTCGCGAATCCGGATATCGTCAAGCAGGATGCCATTTTCGTCAATTACATAAATTACATCAATGGTTTCGGAGTTTTTACCGTACCGGCGGATGTGCGAGAGTACCCTTGTTACATCCCAGTTTTTTTTAACGGCAATGTAATCAGGTGTCATCAAACGGCCAACGCTATCTTCTTCATAACCTAAAAGCGACAATGCCTCTTTCCTGTTTTCTGGTGATAAATGCAGGATCAGTTTTTTAACCGCGTCGCCATGCAATTCGGCAAAAAGGGCAGTACGGTCATCCGGGGGTAGTTCGTTAACCAATTCGGCAACTCTTGGGCCCGATAGTTTTTTAATAATGCGCTCCTGCGTAGGGAAATCCAGGATACGGAATACGTTAACTGCGCGGTTAAGCGAAAGTATCTCGATAAATAAAGGGCCGTGTTCAGGAAGTTCATCAATCAGTTCTTCAACATCCGATATATTGAGGTTATTCAAATATTCCTGTAATTGGGTATTGTTGTCCTGCTCCAGTAACAATTCTATTTGCTCAACCATCTCTTCCATATAAATGCCCTCGTTTTTTACATCGTATTATTAATGTGATCCTGTTTTTTAACGACGGCAAAAGTCGTTTATTTTTTCAAATAATCCGGCAAAAAATTCTGTTATCTTTGCGGTTTTTAAAGTGAGTGGTTGATTGAGTGAATGGTTGATTAGGTTAGTTAAAACCTGTCCGCTCATTCCTGTTTTTTAACTTAATCAACCATTCACTCAATCAACTTAATCAACTTAAAAATGGGTTTACAATGTGGGATAGTAGGTTTGCCAAATGTGGGTAAATCAACACTTTTTAATTGCTTATCAAATGCCAAGGCGCAGGCGGCTAACTTTCCGTTTTGCACCATCGAGCCAAACGTGGGCGTAATTACTGTGCCGGATGAGCGCTTAACAAAGCTTACTGAAATAGTTCAGCCCAAAAACATAGTGCCAAACGTTATCGAGATTGTAGATATTGCCGGCCTGGTAAAAGGCGCGAGCAAAGGTGAGGGGCTTGGTAACCAGTTTTTGGCCAACATTCGCGCTACTAACGCTATCATCCACGTATTGCGTTGCTTTGATAATGATAACGTGATCCATGTTGACGGATCGGTTGACCCAATTCGCGATAAAGAGATCATCGATACCGAATTGCAGCTAAAGGATTTAGACTCAATTGAGAAAAAGATTCAGAAAGTTGAAAAAATGGCCAAAACCGGTGGCGACAAAGAGGCTAAAAAAACCTTTGATGTTTTAACCGTTTATAAAAACCATTTACTGCAAGGTAAATCGGCCCGTACTGCACCGGTTGCCGAAGAAGATAAAGAATATATTGCCGACATCTGGCTGCTTACCGCTAAACCGGTAATGTACGTTTGTAATGTTGACGAAGGATCTGTAAGTACAGGTAATGCTTACGTTGAACAGGTGAAAGCCGCCGTAGCTGAGGAGAAAGCCGAAGTGCTGATCATATCGGCACAAATTGAAGCAGAGATAGCAGAGCTGGAATCATACGAAGAGCGCCAGATGTTTTTAAACGATTTGGGCCTGACAGAATCAGGCGTTAATAAGCTGATAAAAGCTGCTTACCGTTTGTTAAACCTGGCCACCTATTTTACAGCTGGTGTACAGGAAGTACGCGCCTGGACAATTACCCAGGGCTTTACAGCACCGCAGGCAGCCGGCGTTATCCATACCGATTTTGAAAAAGGCTTTATCCGCGCCGAGGTTATTAAATACGACGATTTTGTGAAATTTAACGGTGTTGAAACTACCATAAAAGATAACGGTAAATTGGGCGTTGAGGGTAAAACTTACATTGTGCAGGATGGCGATATTATGCACTTTAGGTTCAATGTTTAACTGAACCGGTAGATATTAAACAGCGTAGAGCAGGAAATTAAAGGCGTTATCAAAGTAATTAATACGTCGTTCCGCCCGGCCTGCAACAAAAAAGGGAGTGCTTTTCGATGCATTCCCTTTTTTATGTGCTGAATTTACGCATCTGATATGGTTGAATAGTCTCGTAGCTAGGCTATTAAAACCTCCTGCCTATAATGATTTTAACAATCGCTTTATCTGTATTTGAAGTAAATCCATAGCCTATGCCGCCGTTAACTTCCCATTTGGGGTCGAAGTTAAGGTCGGTTGCTACAAATAGTTGGTGGTCCTGTTGTTTAAATGGATCATAATGAAAAAATGGCCCGGTACTTCCGTAATATTCTAATCCAAGGGCAACTACTTTAGTTACATCGTAACTACCTTTTACATTGGGCGAGAAAGTAAAGCCGCGGTTAACATCGGGGCCGGCGAAGCTTTTTTCTAATGTTGGATTGACAGAAATATATAATTTGTTCCATTTTTTATCCACAATAGGCCTTATTTCCAGCGTGCTTGTATTGGCAGAGAATGCACTTTTTTGAAAACCAAATTCGGTGGAGATACTTACGCCCACAGGCCAGTTCCAGCTTTGCGGGGCTGCTACCCTTGGCCGGATGTGCGAGCCCACATAGGCAGTCCGCCCGCCATCACCTATCGAATTGAAAAAATAAAAGCCTGTTTCAAACCAGGGAGTCCAGCCATGGGTTATCTCGATAGTTTCATGTACAGCATGGTTGGTAGGTAATTCGCCATTAGCAGCTGCATTACGTCCGCTAATGGTATAATTACTATGGAGTTCTACCATGGTATTGCCTTTTTCTACCGTTTCTGAACCATATACCTGGATCTCGTAATTATCCTGCGCTTTAAGTTGCAGGGTGATAAAGGCGAAGGCCAGCAAGCATAAATATTTCATTGAGTTAGTACTTTTATAACGTATGCAAGCTGCATACACAATAAAACTATGGCTACAATCTGAAGCAAAACTGTAGTTAACGGCTAAATGTTAATTGTATCACTAAGGTGACAAAATAGGCTCTAAAACGTAATTACAAAAGCGTGTAAACCTGTTTGGTGATGATAATGGATGGTGTAGCCATAATGTTGGCAAATGTTTTTTACCAGCGTTAATCCCAGGCCGGTGCCCTGCGATTCTTTACCTTTTTGAAAGCGCTCAAAAATCAGGTCGGTGTTTAGCTGATTGACGCCCCCGCTGTTTTTTATGGATAACGAATGCGCTGTTAATTGCATAATAACTACGCCGCCGATAATGTTGTGCCTGATGGCATTGCTGAACAGGTTGTTTAACAAAATATCAACCAGGTATTTACTGGCCAATATTTGTTTAGGTTGAAGTTGATGCTGAAACGAAAGGTTTTTACTTTGCATCAATTCCTGGAATTGCTGCATCTTTTCGGCCAGCATAATGTCAAGCTCAATGGGTTCTTCCTCGGTTATGAGTTTGTTTTCTAACTTGGCAAGTAACAATAAAGAGTGGTTAAGCCTGCTTGATTTATTAATGGAACTATAAATATCTGTTATCTGAGCCAATTGATCTGCACCTAAAGTCTCGTCCTGTATCAGTGTATCCAGTTTGGTTGTTACTACTGCCAGCGGTGTCATCATTTCATGCGATGCATTCTCTGTAAACTGTTTCAGTTTCAGGTAATCGTGTGTTACCCTTAATGACATTTCCCTGATGGCTTCGTTTAGCTCGGTAAATTCGTCTACCTCGCTTGGTTTGCCGGTAAATTGGTCAACATCGGCAATATTGAATTGCTTTATTTCCGTTAGTGTTAACCGGAACGGTTTCCAGAGACCGTTAAGCAGGTATTTATTGGTAATAAACAGCACAAACAACAAGCCGGCCAGTAGGGTGAGGGTAATAATGGTAATAACCTCGATAAGATATTTTTGCCCGGCCCTGGAAATGGCGATAACTACTTTGTAATTGTTGTTTTTTACTTTAACCAGGTCTTCTACCGCGCGGCCGGCTTCGGCCCGTTGTTCTTTGGGGTTAAAATAAGTGGTATCAAAAAAACGTTTTTGCAACTGCTGCAGGTTTGTTTTTACAAATACAGCATGGTCCCGGTCTAGGTCGTATAGCTGCGGGTTTTGGTCATTACTCCTGGCATATTCTTCGGCCTCGGTTAGCTGTTGCTGAAGGCCGCGATCTAGCTGTTGCTGCGCTATATAGTTAATGGCAAAATAATAAATAACCGCCCCAAATAGTAAAACAGTCAGGGTGATATATACGCTTGTCCGGGTGTAATGCTCAGATAGTTTCATGAGCTGATAAATTTGTAGCCAAGGCCGTATATAGATGTAAGATAGTCTTTGCCGCCTGCATCCAACAGTTTCCTGCGCAGGTTTTTGATATGCGTGTAAATAAAATCGAAATTATCGTGCATATCCATCTCATCTCCCCAAAGGTGCTCGGCAATAGCATTTTTAGATATTACCTTACCCTTATTGGCAATAAAATAAAGAAGCATCTCATATTCCTTACGCGTAAGTATGATGGGCGTATCATTTACTTCAACAGTTCTGCCCGGTATATCAATAGATATTTCGTTAAATATCAGTTTGTTGCTGGTGTTTAATGCTTTGYGGCGGTACACGGCCATTAAACGCGCCTTTAACTCGGCAAGGTGAAATGGCTTGGTCAGGTAGTCGTCGGCACCAAGGTTTAGCCCCTTCAGCTTATCATCTAACGAGTTGCGGGCCGAAATGATCAGCACTGCTTCGTTCTTATGGTGGGTTCGTAAAAATTCAAGCACATCAAATCCCTGGCCGTCGGGCAAACCTATGTCCAATAGCACGCAATCGTAGTCATAGTCGGCCAATTTTTGTAGCGCTACAGTCAATCCACCACAGCTTTCGCATATATTGCCGTCAACATTCAGGTAGCTTGTGATGTTTTCACGTAAGCTGTGCTCGTCTTCTATTACCAGGATTTTCAATGCGGTTTTTTGATCAAAGATAAAATGCGAAGTTGAAGATAAACTGAAGTAGGCGTGTCTTTTGGATATCTTGATGTGCTAACTACAGATTTGCTTCATATTCTTGTGGTAATTTACAAAAAAATATGCCTCAAAACGCCAGTATACCATTATCGCCCAAAAGGATAAACGCTCCTTTGTAACAATCCGGAAGGTGAGCGGGAGCAAATTGGTTTGATAAATGGAATTGTTTATCTTTTGGGCAAAACAGGCAGCTAAAATAAAATCAACATGGCAGTTATCGAACCAATTCGTGAAGATGTTACCCATCCGGGACATATTAAAAAATATTCGGCACCCCTTCGCCTTTGGCATTGGGTTAATACTATTGTCATCAGTGGTTCGCTGCTTACCGTATTAATCAATGCAACCATTACCGATAGAAGGCCGGTTACAGCCCTGGTTAAAGATGAGCTGAAGCACGCGGGTGCCGTAGTAACCAACGACCAGGCCGGCTCAGTTGCCCACGCGCTTGGCGATAGCGTATGGAGTGTTCATACCTATTTTGGATATGCATTGGCTGCCTTACTATTATTCAGATTGGTACTGGAGTTTTTTCAGTTAGCCGATCAAAAATTCATCGGTAAAATAAAAGGCGCATACCGGCAGTTTCAAACTACCAAAAAGGAAAGAGAACTTGCTAAGCATGAACTTGCTGTAAAAAGTATTTACGCGGTGTTTTATTTGCTGCTTATTATTATGGCTGTAACCGGTTTATTCCTGGCGTTTGAAGATCTGTTGGCACCATTCAAATCTATCAGGCATAGCGTTAAAGAGGTTCACGGTTTTTGCATGTACCTTATTATTGCTTTTATTGTTGTTCATATTGCAGGTGTTTTCCTGGCCGAGCGAAAAGATGATGGCAAAGGCATCGTTTCGGATATGATCAACGGCGGTAAATCATAGCAGGATAGTTTTAAGTTTTGAGTTCTGAGTCTTGAGTAGGAAGCCTGACGTCTGAATTGTGATTCTGGCTTAGAACTTAGAACTCAAGACTTCAGACCTATTTTCCGGTAATCAGCTTTGCCATCAGGAAAGCGGCCCCGGCGGCAAGGGCGCCAATTACTACTACTTTAAAAGCGCCGCTTAATGCCGGCTGGCCAGTCATTTTGCTTTTAAAATAGCCAAAGATGAAAAGGCATATCAAAGTAACCCCACAGGAATAATACAAAGCCTCCTGGGCACTGTCGATAATAATATATGGCGATAGGGGGATAATGCCGCCAATAATGTAGGATACACCAATGGTGATGGCGCTTTTAGTGGCGCGGTTTGCATTAGGTTCTTCAAGCCCAAGTTCATAACGCATCATAAAATCTACCCATTGCTTTTTGTCTTTGGCCAATTCATCGGCAATTTGCCGTTGCAATGGTTCAGACAGGCCGAACCCGGCAAATACTTCCATTACTTCGGCTTTTTCCTGCTCGGGTAGTTTCTCCACTTCCTCATATTCGCGTTTTAATTCCGATTGGTAATGATCTACTTCCGTGCGCCCTGCAAGGTAACCACCTAAACCCATGGCAATTGATCCGGCAACAATCTCGGCAATGCCGGCGGTTACCACAAGGGTAGATGAACTGATGGCCCCGCTTAAACCAGCCGCCAGGGCAAATGGAACGGTTAAACCATCGGACATGCCGATAACAATGTCCCTGATGGTCTCCGAGCTAGTTACATGGTGTTCATGGTGCATTTGTTCTCTTTTTTATAGCGAATATACTATTGTTAAATAACAGTAGTAAGCATGAATGGTAAGTTAGAATTATTCTTGATTTAGAACCTAAAGCTTTCGACTAACCCTGTTGATGCTTGCGGTGGATGTGGCAAAATAAACCCTAATAGCTTGTCGTTTTTGCTGTTACTGCGGAAACAACAAAGGACCGCTCTTTTTGGAACAGTCCTTTGTTTAAATATCAAATGATAATTTGTGCTCCCGACGAGATTCGAACTCATATCGATGGTACCGGAAACCATAATTCTATCCATTGAACTACGGGAGCAGAGCCGCAAATATATAAAAATGATAGTTAAAATAGTCGAAATTTGAAAGAAGATATGTGGGCTATTGCCAGGTTAGTTTCGCCGTTACAAATACAAAGACACCATTTGTTTCCAATAGCGTGGCCGGTGCGCGTAGTTATCCCAAATATATAACTGGTGTGCGATGCCTTTGCCAGCAAGCAATGCGCTAAAATCACGGTTGCTATGTACAAAAGGGTCTGTTTCGCCTACCGCCATAATGATCTCGACGTTGCGGATGGCATCTAAAATTGTGCCATCGTGCAGGTTGGCCATAAATTGCTGGGGCATATTAAAGTATATATCCTCATCGCGATAGCCATCAAACAGATCTTTAAAATCGTCTATTTGCAGGGTAAGATCAAAACGCCCGCTCATGCAAACTACTTTCTTAAAAATAGAAGGATGTTTCATTGCGATATTGATGGCATGGAACGATCCCATGCTACAACCGGCTACTTCAAAGTAATCGCCGCCATTTTGGGCTTGCATAAAGGGTAAAACCTCGGTAAGGATATACTGTTCGTACTGCAAATGGCGTGCTATGCGTGTGGCCGGATGCACCCAGTGGTTATAAAAGCTTTCGATGTCAATACTATCTACACAAAAAAGCTGGATTTCGCCATTTTCAATTTTGGTTTGCAGCGCCTCAACAATGCCCCAGTTTTCGTAGTCATAAAACCGCGCCATCCGGGTGGGGAAAAACAGCACTGCCCGGCCTGCATGCCCAAATACCAATAGCTCCATATTACGGTGTAAATTGGCGCTAAACCATTTGTGATAGGCTCTGTTCATTTGTGGTCCGGCGTTTTGCTGCGAAATTTCCAAAACAAATGTTAATCAAAATTAAATAAATGGTAATGCTTACCTGTTAATATTAGCTGTAATTACCTGTTTCCACAATTGGTAGCCAAGCGGGCTTAAATGCAGGCCGTCGCCAACAAAGTATTCTTTTTTAGGGTAACCTTTGGCGTCAATCATCTCTTTATAAATATTAATAAATCGCCAGTTGTTGGTGTTTTTAACAATTTCGGTTTCGATAAGGTTATTGGCATATTTAAATTTATCAATGATGTTCCACCGGCTAAGGCTCGGTTTTAACGAAACATAATAGCAGGGCAAATCGCCATAACGGTGCTGCACTTTGGCAACCAGTTGCTGAAAAAAAATAAAAACTTCTTCGGGATGGCGACCATCGCCAAGATCGTTATCACCGGCGTATATCACCAGCCGTTTGGGGTTGTAACTTTCCATTACCCGCTCAAAAAACCAAACACATGCAGCCAGGGTGGAGCCGCCGAAACCCAGGTTAACGGGTTTTAATTCCTTAAAATCCTCCTTAAGCCCTGTCCACATTCTTATTGACGAACTGCCGTAAAAAATAGTTTCGGGCTCATATTCCTTGTTTAAACTAACTTTTTCAAGTTGTTTAATATCTTCTTCGTACCAGTACATTAAACTATTTTAGGGTGTGCAATTAATTAATGCTTGTAAATTACTCAAATAATTTAATTACAGGTACAGCACTTGCTTCAAAATGAAAATTGCGGTGCTTAATAAAGCTCAAATTTGCGGGTATAAATCAGTTTATCGGCGTAATAGATATTCAATTGCCAGGTGCCTTTTATTACTTCAAAATCATTATCGAGTGCGTAGGTGCTCGCATCGGTTGCATTTACAGCTATATCAATGGGGTACCTTACACTTTTAAATGATTCTTTTTTCGCGGTGTCTACAATCTCTGTGGGGAAGATCCATTCAATATCTAACTTTGCAATATTGCCATGTTTTCCGGTTATTTTATATTCAACGCCAAATTGGGTTCCTTTTTTAGCCTCAATTCTGTTTGTCTTTTTACCGAATACCTGATTTGCAAAAATGGAATGATCGCCCGATGGCGAACCAGGCATCTCTTCTTTAAAAACTGTTGTTGATGTTGCCGGGCCAAAAGTTATTTCAGTAAATTTTACCCGCGGTGCAGCCTGTTGGGCATTAACCGTTAAGAAACCTAAAACCCAAATAAATGAAAGCGCAAATGTTGTGATTTTGATCATGATGTAAGGTGGTATATTAAGGCTAATATAATATTTTCATGTAGCGCGTATATTAACTAAACAAATTAATAAACCACGAAGCGATGCCGGTGGCTACTTTAAATTAGGAAAAGGCATCCGGTACGAGACCGAAAATTTTTGGCCGTTAACTAAAACAGCCTGGTTTTCTTTTAAGGACGACTTTAGTTTGATGAAAGCCGAAAAGTATTTTTTATCCAGGTAAACGCTATATAAATCGTCGGCTCGTTTTATGGTTGTTTTGTTCTTAAGATCGGGCCATGCGACTTGCCAGGCCAGCGGTTTTTCGGGAGAGTCCTGGTAGTTGGTCAGCATTACTTCAATGCTATCCGGCAGCCATTCGGTTGCCCTGCCGTGCTGGTATTTTACAAGGTTATCGTAAACGGTAGTAAAACAAGCGGGCGCTTTATCCCGGTTGGCTCCCCAGCGTAAATTGCCCGAAATGCTAATTGTTTTCACGGAATCGAGGTTTAGGTACAATTCGGCAGTCGGTTGATCTGTAGCTCCGGAAACATTGGTGTACTTGGGCAATCTTTTCAAACTATCTGTGATGCCCAGGTCATCAATTGTTTGTAGCAGGTCCTCGTGGCTCAGGTTAACCCGGTAGTATTCAGCTTTGTCGTACATTATCTTTTTGTAAATCACCTGGCCGTTTTCGTAAATGGCAATGGTGGGCGCATCAGAGCTTAAAACCATCTGCCATGGATTAGTTTCTGTTAGTACCACTAACGGTCGTCCATATCCTGTTTTGTGCCGTGGTTTGCAGGAGATAGTTATAATGCAGCCTATTAAAAGGAGTGATAAGGTTTTCTTCATGATGTTTAAGTAACATTATAACTTATTTACCTGATCTTTATTACCCCCGTTTTATACAGATCGATAGCCAGCTTCAAAATTTCTTCAATAGTTTCAAGCGGCAAATCCTCATCAGCATCAAAAAGCATAATTTTCATGCGTGCCCGTTTTTCGATGATTAGCCCCGGATGATCAAAACGTTTGCCTTCAACAATGCCGATATAAGGTTGCAGCAATTTTTTATGCACCCACAGGTAGCAAAACATTTTGCCTTTATAGCAAAAAAATGGCATCCCATATTTCCAGGCGGTGGTGATGTCGGCATCCTGTTTCAGTATGATTTGGCGCAGGGCCAAAAGGCAGCTTTTTACCGGTTCGGTTTGTTGAAGGTAGAAATTATCAAGTGGGGTAGGCATACACTAATACTTAACGCCTTTTAAAATATCTCTTACTTCCATTAATGCAAAACCCAATAAGTTTGGTCCGCGCCAGCAATAAATATTATTCACATCTTCGTCATCCTGCGCCAGCCCAATACCCCAAATGGTATCAACAGGGCTGGCTTCTACCAATACCCTGTCGCCGGTATTTATCAAATATTCGGCAAATTTGGGGTGCTGGTTAAACTTGTGGATATTACCGGTAACAACAATTTCAAATCTCTTGCCGGCCCAGATAATTTCGTCGAATCCCAAAACCTGCCGCCCCAATTCCTTTACCTCGCCGGGGCTGTTGGCGGCAATTATTCTTTCGCCGATTTTTGGATTGCCAAACAACATGGCTTTGTTGGCCATCATCCAGTGTTCGGCAGTTTTGTAGGTAATGCCATCAACAGTAAAAGGCAATTCAAACCATTGGCTAAAACACGATTTATCAATTTCGGCCCGTTTGGTCCTGTGGCCCCAAAAGAACAGGTACTTAATATCGTCGCCGTTTTCAAATTTATCGGTGAGCCATTGCAGGCTATAGTTTTGTTCCATCTTATAAATCCCTTTTTACCAATTCAATTGCCATATCCAATACCTGTTTAATGGTATTTACAGGCAGCACTTTCCCTGCATCCAATATCATTATTTTTATCCGCGAGCGGTTTTCGAAAGTAAGGCCGGGGTGTTCCATCAGTTTGCCTTCACTGAAACCAATAAAGGGCTGTTGTAGTTTTTTATGCGTCCAGATATAGCAAAACATTTTGCCTTTGTATAAAAAGAAAGGCATATTAAATTTCCAGGCGCTGGTAATGTCTTTATCGTGTTGCAGGATGATATCCCTTAAGGCAATGAAGCTGCTTTTTAGTGGTTCGTCCTGCTCAAGATAAAATTGATCTAATGGCAATAGCATATCCTATCTTTTTTAAAGAGTCCTTTGTCGCGATTTAGCGTATGTAATTTACAGGTGATTGAGTAAACATAAATCTGTTGTTTATGCTTTGCCAGGCATCAATAACGATACAAGGAACATTATACTGCAAATTGCCAATATAAAGTATATGAATTTTCCAATGTCGTTAAAAGTACGTTCTTCCTTTAGCAAAAGGTTCCGGAATGGGGCGGATAATATAAGCGTTAAACAAAGTAATACCATAAAACCGGGCGCCAACCGCATGCCCATGAAAATATCCTGAGACTTGTTTTGTGCAACAACGCGGTAAAACTCCGGGGTTAACAGCGCATTCCAAATTATTACGATAATAATTGCTGCGGGCACTTTCATGGCAAAACCACCTTGCGATTGCAGGCTGGTTATTGTTGTATCAAGGTCAATTGGCAAAGGTTTTTTATTACCTGTAAAGCCTGTCTGCGCTATCTGGCTTATGGTTTCGCGTACGTTGCCCGAAGGTCTAAAAACAACCGGCGTTTTATAATGAGGTACGGTATGATTAATAACCAGGCCGTTTGTAGTAAAACCACGATTATACGGCTCAATTGATACTACATCAACAGGTCTGAAATGCAGGGTACATAATGGCAGGTTTAAACTGAGCTGATTTTCGGTAACAGTTAACGTAGCTAAAGGCCAGGTTGCACTCAGCAGTGCATATCTTGCACCGCCGGTTTGTGTAAATTGATAAGTGTTCATTTGTTAGCGCTATGATTGACGCGTACCATAAAGCTAAATTTTTATTTTGAATTTCGAAATTATTGAACTATTTATCTCGGTTTTACCTTTCACAACCGGGAGACGGGGCTTTTACCTTATCTTTGCCGCACAATGATAAAGCAAGCGCTCGAAAACCTTAAAATAACAGCCCTGAACCAGATGCAGGAGGCAGCCATCAACGCGGCAAAAAAAAGCGATGTGATCCTGCTATCGCCAACCGGCTCTGGTAAAACGCTTGGATTTTTATTGCCTTTGCTGGGTTTGCTGGATGCCAATATCCCCACCGTGCAGGCATTGATTATGGTACCATCGCGCGAACTGGCCTTGCAGATTGAACAGGTTTTCCGTACAATCGGCAGCGGCTTTAAAGTTAACTGCTGCTACGGTGGCCACCCGGTTAAAATTGAGCGCAACAATCTTTCGCAGCCGCCGGCCGTGCTTATAGGTACGCCGGGCCGCATAGCGCATCATTTACGTCGTCACAGTTTTAGTACCGATACGATACATACCCTGGTATTGGATGAGTTTGATAAAGCGTTGGAATTTGGTTTCCAGGAGGATATGGCTTTTATCATTAAGCAAATGCCCAACATCAAAAAGCGGATGCTGACATCGGCCACCAAAATGGACGAAATTCCTTCATTTACCGGCATGGTGAGGCCGATTGAATTGGATTACCTGACCAATGCCACCAATAAACCCGATATTAAACAAAAAGCTGTAATAGCCGAAGCCGCCGATAAACTGGATGCCTTATTCGCTTTGATTTGCAAAATAGGCGACCAGGCCACACTGGTTTTCTGCAACCATCGCGAAGCTGTTGAACGCATCAGCGATTTGTTATATGACAGGGGGCTACCACACGATATTTTTCACGGCGGTATGGAGCAGGACGACAGGGAACGGGCCCTGCTAAAATTCAGGAACGGCAGCCATCGTTTATTAATCACTACCGACCTGGCATCGCGCGGGCTGGATATACCCGAAATTGAGCATGTGGTACATTATCAGCTGCCTCATAACGAAGAAGCTTATCTGCACCGCAACGGCCGCACGGCCCGTATGCATGCCAAAGGCACATCGTACCTGCTATTGGCGCCCGATGAAAAGCCATCCTATTTAAAAGAGATGCCCGAGGTGGAGGAACTGCCCGAACATCCTGTGGTACCCAAGCCATCGCCCTGGGCAACGCTTTATGTGGCTGCCGGTAAAAAAGACAAGGTAAATAAAATAGATATTGTTGGTTTGCTGCTAAAAAAAGGCGGGCTGGATAAAGAGGATGTAGGCCTGATAGAAGTACTGGATTACACCTCATACGCGGCCGTGAAGCGCAACAAGATAGAAAAGGTTGTACAGCAGATTAAGGGCGAAAAGATTAAAAACAAGAAGATTAAAATAGATATTTCCATATAATTTAATACCAATAGCATGAGCAATAATGATATCATGAAAAAGCTGCGGGTAGCTATGAAGTTTACCGACGATGATATTGTAAAAGTATTGGAGCTGGCCAACTTCCGGATTACCAAAACCGAACTGGGCGCCATTTTCCGTGCCGATGATCACCCCAACTTTAAGCCCTGCGGCGACCAGATCCTGCGCAATTTTCTGAATGGCCTTATCATCTACAAACGCGGCCCTATGCCCGATAAGCGCGCACCTAAAACTGAAGAGAAGAAAGAGGAAAATAAATAATTTCACCATTGGCTGTGAAGACACCAAGGCTAATAAGTTAAGGGTTTTCAACCCCGTAGGGGTATAACATTTGTAGAGAAAATAGAAAAATAATGCTCCGTGCCGTAGGTACGGAACTTAGGTAGCGTACCTACGGCACGCAAAAATGTTAATTACAAGTGCTACAAATGTTTTGCTCCGATGGAGCAGCCTGTCAATTCCTTAACTTAATAGAATTAGTGTCCTTACAGCCAACCATCTTGTTATAACGGAATCGGCTGTGAGTACACAGCCGATCGGGTAAAGGTTGTATTGTAATGCAGATTAATATTTTTGGAGCATCCGGCTCCGGCTCAACCACTTTGGGGAAAGCCCTGGGGCAGGCGCTTGGTTATCCCGCATTTGATGGCGATGAATACTTTTGGATGCCATCTGAAACCCCGTTCACCGCTAAGCGAAAACCGGAAGAACGCAATGCCATGCTTAACCTGGATACAGCCCCTCACAAAAATTGGATACTAAGCGGTTCGGTAGTCAGCTGGAACAATAACTGGGATTTCGACCTCTCGGTATTTTTGTATATCCCAAACGCAGTAAGAATGGACAGGCTCAAAAAACGTGAGTTTGAACGTTACGGCGATAAGATATATACCGATCCGGAACGCGTCATCCTCTACCATGAATTTTTAGATTGGGCGAAGGGCTACGATGATAACACCACCAATGGCCGTACCTTGCAAGTACACCAAAACTGGATGAAAAGCCTTAAAAAGCCCTTGTTGCTTATTGAAGGAGATACTACAGTAGATGAGCGGGTAGGGACTGTATTGCGGAAGCTGGAAGAGTTGAAATGACTTTTTATGGCGCTATAAATTTGACTGTGTGTCGGGGAACTTCAAAAAGTAGAGGAATGTGCGATTCCTTCCTTGGGGAAGGAGGAGGTAGGGGTTAAATCAGGCGTTCGGGCCAGCGTTTTGTAGTCAGGCGGCTAAACCGATCCCCCTGGAGGAGACTTTTTTAACCCATCTATACTTCGGAATACCCTTAAACAAAAAGAGCGATGATCCTAAAATCACCGCTCTTTTTGTCTCAAATCTGATATCTCAAAAGTAATCTACCTCAAGTCCACCACTTCAACACCGGGGTGTGCTTTGGTGTCCCAGCCAAAGGTGCTGTCGGCAATGGGAGCATTGGGGGTAAAGCTTTTTACAACATAGTTGTATTTGTTGCCGTTTTTATCGAATAAAAGGGCACTGTAAATCTGTTTTTTAGCTTTATCAACCAATAGACGTACTTTAAAAATGCTTGCCTTTTCGTTTTCGGGTGTCAGGTCTATAGCCTGGTATGCTTTGCCGGCAATTTTTTGTTCGCCTGTGTACAGGTATTTGTAGCCTTTTTCATAGATGGTAAAAATCTGCGAAGGATTGCTTAAACCATCACCACCTTTGGCGGCATCGCCTACCTGTACCTCTTTATCTTTTTTAAGGTAAGTCCACTGGCTTTTGCCATCGCTGATGATCTCTTTATCCACATCCTTTGCCGATGCGGAGCTGTACAAAGTAACCTTGTATTTTCCGGCTTTGGCTTTGGATATCAGTGTACCGGTCTGCGTTTCTTTTACGCCGGCCTGCTGGTTATCAAGGGTGAAAGAAAAATCGGCTTTAATAAGATCGTATGATTTGTATTTTGCGCTTACCTGGTTTAAAATCGCTTTAGCCTGGGCATCTTTCTGGGCAAAAGCATTGGTGCAGATGGTTAGCGCTAACAGGGTGTATAAGATTGTTTTTTTCATGTTTGTTTTATCATCAACAACTATTCATGTTAATAGTTATTGGTTTAGAGCATATTTATTGTATTTGGTTTAATCTTTGGCTTTTTGCAGGGTTTCCAGGTAGCGTTCAAGGCTATATTCGTCGGGGTAAAGTACATCACGGGCTTTGCTGCCTTCAAAGGCGCCAACAATGCCGGCGGCCTCCAACTGGTCGATGATCCGGCCGGCGCGGTTGTAGCCCAGTTTCATTTTACGCTGAATGAGCGATGTTGACCCTTGCTGGTGCAATACAATCAAACGTGCCGCTTCTTCAAACATCGGGTCGCGGTCATCCGGATCATACTCTTTAGGGCTGCTGGTTTCGCCTTCGCCAACGTACTCAGGCAGTAACATGGCGGTAGGGTAGCCCTTCTGGTTGCCTATAAAATCAGATATGGCCTCAACTTCTGGTGTATCCACAAACGCGCATTGTAAGCGGATGAGGTCACTACCGGTTGAAAATAACATATCCCCGCGGCCAATCAACTGGTCGGCACCACCCGCATCCAAAATGGTACGCGAATCTATTTTAGATAGCACCCTGAATGCCAGCCTGGACGGGAAGTTGGCCTTAATAGTACCCGTAATGATATTTACCGATGGCCGTTGCGTTGCAATAACCAGGTGTATCCCCACGGCGCGGGCCAGCTGGGCAATACGGGCTATGGGTACTTCTACCTCTTTACCGGCGGTCATCATCAAATCGGCAAACTCATCAATTACCAGTACGATGAATGGCAGGTAGCGGTGTTTTTCGGGGTTGCTTATTTTACGGTTAACGTATTTGGCGTTATATTCTTTCAGGTTACGTACCTGCGCATCCTTCAGCAAATCATAACGCTGGTCCATCTCGATACAAAGCGAGTTAAGGGTATTTACCACCTTTTTGGTATCGGTAATAATGGCGTCGGCTTCATCAGGCAGCTTGGCCAAAAAGTGCCTTTCTATCTTACGGAAAAGTGTAAGCTCCACCTTCTTAGGGTCAACCAATACAAATTTCAGCTCAGCGGGGTGTTTTTTGAACAGTAAAGAAACCAATATGGCATTTATACCAACCGATTTACCCTGGCCGGTAGCACCCGCAACCAGCAAGTGGGGCATTTTGGCCAAATCGGCTATAAAAACCTCGTTTGATATGGTTTTACCCAAAGCAATAGGCAAATCCATCGTGGTGTTCTGAAACTTCTCGGTCATCAGGATCGACCGCATCGACACCATTTCGGGGTGCTGGTTAGGCACCTCGATACCAATAGTTCCCTTACCCGGCATAGGCGCGATGATACGGATACCCAATGCAGCTAAACTCAGGGCGATATCATCTTCCAGGTTTTTGATTTTGGAAATGCGGACGCCCGGGGCAGGTATAATTTCGTATAGGGTAACCGTTGGGCCAATGGTGGCTTTTATTTTGTCAATCTCGATATTATAATGGTTCAGCGTTTCAACAATTTTGTTTTTGTTGGCTTCCAGCTCTTCGGCATTAACCGAAATTTTGTTTGAACCATGGTTTTCCAGCAAATCCAGGTGCGGGAATTTGTAGGTGGCAAGGTCAAGGCGATGGTCATAAATGCCAAACTGGTTTACCAGTTCCTGGGCTTTTAAATCGTCGGCTTTTTCAACATTCAATTCAGGCAAAGGGCGATTAACGTCAATAGTCAGTGGTATTTCGGTTTCGTCGTCGGGTTCGGCTTTTGTCGGAATGGTAGGTGTTAAAACAATGGGTTCATGATAAATCGGTGTTTGCTCTAACGGCTGCTGTTTTATAGGCTCGGGTTTAACAACATTAACCGGGCTTAGGGGGATATCTTTTACACGGTTGCCGCGGGGCCATTCAACAGGCAGGTCAATTTCGTCGTCAATCAGCTCAACAGGCTCGGGCGATACTTCTTCAACAGCTATGGGGGTAACCTTTTTTTCTTTGCGGGATGGTATTTTAAAATCGATGTTATAGGCTATCACCATCACAGTAAGCGCTGCAAATACAAGCAGGCCGCCGGTGCCTGCGGGGCCTATCTGGGCATCAAGCAGCCGGTTGCTCCAGTAACCGAAGCCGCCCTCTAAAAAATGAGGGTAATCTATAATAAACGCGTGAAAATAGCCTATTGCTGTTGAGATGAATACAATGCTGAAGATAGAGTAAGCGATTGTTTTAGCCAGCGAAAAAAGCCTCACCTTGAATAACAGGCGATAACCCAACACAAAAAATACAAACACAAACAGGAACGATGCTACCCCAAACCACTCATAAATAAACTGGTTGCTCAGCAGCGCCCCAAATTTACCCAGCCAGTTTTGTGCAATGTGCGGCGTACCGGTGTCGGAAATTTCTTGTACGGTTTTGCCGGTGGCCAGGTTATGCCAGCCGCCATTGGTTGATGAAATATAACTTTGGTCTTCCTGCCAGGTAAACAGGTAGGAGGTAAAGGCGATCAGGAAATAAATGGCCAATAAAAGCGAAAATAGGCCCGCTATTTTTACGCCACGCCCATTTTCCATATCAAAGCGGGGCATTTTAGGGAGCAGTTTTTTTGCTTCCTTCTCTTTTTCGGCCTTGCCGCCTGTTTGGCGTGGCTGATTATCGTCCTTAAAACTATTTGATTTAAACTGATTTGCTTTTACCGGCATCCTGATGTAACATCCTTTAACTGCAAACTTACATAAAATTTCACCTATGTAAACTTTGCAAAAACAACATATAAATTTTTATCTATTGCCAAGTCAAAAGCGTTTAATCGCGGGTCTTTAGCCCAAGGTCGTTGGTTCCAAGTCAAAAATGACTATCAAACATATGGCCTGCGACTAAGTACTGATGACTTAACATTACCCTCATCAACCACCCAAAAAATACTAAGTGTTGAAATATAAAGTTAGCAGATTAAACAAATATTTAGGCGTATTTTTATTTTTTTAGTATAATTGAAAGAACACCGCGCTTTACGTTTAACGCGCAGGTTTGGCCTTTATTTATGTACAGATAATGAGTATAGAACAGGTTGAAGAGTACATTGCTACTGCCGATTTAACCGGACTGGCACAGCTGCTTGCCCAAAATCCGAAGCTGGCTACAACATTAACCAGTCAGCGGGTTTCGCCGCTGATGTTGTCATGCTATTACAAAAAGCCCGGCGTAACCGAGTTGTTGTTAAAATACGCCGGCGAGCTTACCATGTTTGAGGCCGCCGCTGCCGGTAAACTGGATTTGATAGCCAACCTTGTTTATGATAAGCCCAACTCGCTTGATGATTATGCCGACGATGGCTTTACCGCCCTTGGGCTGGCCTGCTACTTTGGCCACTATGATGTGGCCCGCTACCTGGTGCTAAAAGGGGCCGATGTTAACCGCCCTTCAAACAACGGGTTTCATGTGTATCCTTTACATTCGGCTTGTGCGGGCAACTATACCCAGATAGCCAGGATGCTGATAGAAAACGGCGCCCTTATCAACATAAAACAACAGGCAGGGGCCACACCGCTGCACTCGGCTGCTCAAAACGGTAACACCGAGCTGCTGATACTGTTACTTGAAAACGGCGCCGAGATTAATACCCGCATGGAAGGTGGTAAACTCCCCGCAGATTTGGCCAGGGAAAAGGGTTTTGATGAGATAGCGGAGATATTGGAATAGGGGAGGAGGTAGAGTCAAGAATCAAGATGGAGGGGGTTGGATGAGATAATATTAAACATATGTCATTGCAAGTGACCACCAGCGAATGCTGTAAAAAACAGTAATGATATGAACCTCCAAGAGGCCGTCATTGCCTTTAGATTAGCTTTAACAAAATAGTATAGGTTATTATTATTGTTGAAGCTTTCTTTTTGCTTCTTTTTCTTTGTTAATAACCTTGATTTTTGTGGATAAAGTTAACAACGGTAAGGGTGCATTATCGTCATTGCCAGGCTTGAAGGCCTATGCCTCGATTG
>NZ_JBFUIA010000060.1:0-20361 GCF_056402115.1 Mucilaginibacter sp. P4_C11
GGCTTTTTAACTTCTTTTGCTCCTCAAAGCAACCCTCCGTTTGGGTCTGCAAAGGTAGTAAACCTTTTTACTTTTCCAAAACTTATTTTTTCTTTTTTTTATCTCTCGATCTCTAAAGAATCTCCTCCGTTTTGTTCGCCTACCCCTCTCTCTTTTCTCCCTCTGTGGCGGGGTGCAAAGATGCGAATTTCAATCTGATTTACCAAGTGAAAAATTCACTTTTTTAATCTTTTTTTATTCGCTAACTTTTCAAAAAACAACACCCTTTTTACTGAGCGGCCACAAATGTACACAGAAAACCCCTTACCAACCAAGAGAAATTTTCAAATAATTAAAACAATTCTACAAGTAGCTGTAAACTAACGTTAAATTCACCCCGGCAGCGCCGCAATATCTTATAAACAATAGCATATACCGAATTTGTATATTTACAAAGTATATGAATGAGCAACAGTTCCCCGATAATTTCCTGCAAACCTTAAGCGCAGAAAATGGATTTGACGAAGAAAATTTTATCAAGGCACATCAAATTACTGATGCGCCTACCTCTATAAGGCTTAATCCTTTCAAACATCTATCATTAAAAACAGATGAACAGGTGGCCTGGTGCAGCGATGGATTTTATTTAAACACCCGCCCATCCTTCACTTTCGACCCGCTTTTTCATGCCGGGTGCTATTATGTACAGGAGGCATCGTCGATGTTTGTTGACCATATATTAAAACACATCCGCCCTAATATAGATGACACCATAAAAGTACTTGACCTTTGCGCTGCTCCGGGTGGCAAAAGCACACTCCTTAACTCGGCCATTAATGCCGACGATTTGTTAGTTGCCAACGAAATTATTAAAACACGTGTACCTGTATTAACGGATAACCTTAGCCGTTGGGGCCAGACAAACGTAATAGTGAGCAATAACGATCCGAAAGACATTGGCCGGCTAAAAAGCTTTTTCGATATTATCCTGGTTGATGCACCATGTTCGGGCTCGGGCATGTTTCGTAAAGATCCGCAGGCTATGAACGAGTGGTCGGAAGCCAATGTGCAATTGTGCCACCAGCGGCAGGAACGGATCCTGGCCGATATACTCCCGGCGCTAAAGGAAGACGGATACCTTATATATAGTACCTGCTCCTACTCGCACCAGGAAAACGAAGATATACTGGATTGGCTTTGCCTTGAATTTGATTTGGAAAGCATCCGTATACCTATATATATGGAGTGGGGTATTGTAGAAACGCAATCACCCGATAAAAAGGCCTGGGGATATCGCTTTTATCCGGGCAAGGTTAAGGGTGAGGGGCTATTTGCATCGTGCCTTAAAAAGAAAACCAACACCGGCGAACTGGGCACCTTTAAAAACAACATGCATCAAAAAATAAGCAGTAAAGAAATTGACCAGGTGAAAGCATACGTTAACAAACCGGACGACTACTATTATTTTAAAGTGAACGAAGATTGGCTGGCGATTAACCGCGCGCATAAAGAAAGTTTGAATATTTTACAGCGTCACCTTTACCTCAAAAAATCGGGTGTGAGGGTTGGTAAGTTAATGGGGAAAGATTTAATACCCGACCATGAGCTGGCTTTAAGTACTATTATTAATAAAGACGCGGTTTTACAAACGGAACTTACCTACGACCAGGCTATTCAGTATCTGCGCCGAGACAACATCGACCTAAACCCTACCGAAAAGGGATGGAGCCTGATGAACTACGAGGGACAAGCCTTAGGATGGGCTAAGCTATTGCCCAATAGGATCAATAATTATTATCCTAAAGAGATCAGGATATTTTCGAGCCCAAGCCCCCCAACCCCCTGAAGGGGGAGCTTTTTGATTGGGCTGGTGTGCGGGTCGCTTACAATTTTATATGGTATGCTTTTAAACAAGCA
Source organism: Mucilaginibacter sp. P4_C11 (assembly GCF_056402115.1). Taxonomy (NCBI): domain Bacteria; kingdom Pseudomonadati; phylum Bacteroidota; class Sphingobacteriia; order Sphingobacteriales; family Sphingobacteriaceae; genus Mucilaginibacter; species Mucilaginibacter sp. P4_C11. The sequence goes on from NZ_JBFUIA010000060.1 coordinate 1,897, forward strand.
TTTACATTTGGATAAACCTTTGCATCTTCTATAGCAACATCTACAGCGCACTTGCTTTTATCCAGCGCCTTGCCATTTTTGTCAACTACAATATCCTGCTGTTTTAGCAATTTGAACGAAGGGGCGAAGTACTTTTTTATGGTTTCATAAACTACAGAATCGTTGGTAAGGCAACCGTTAAAAGCATTTGCTTTTCGCTCAAAAAGAAAAGTATTTCCATCGCCGTAAAAATAATGGGTATGCGATACATCCCAATCGCCACTTTCGCTAACGGGCGAAGCATCTATCATGATAATTTTTCCATTATCATCTTTTAAAACATTATATGAATACTCAACCTCGTCCGGCCATTTTTCATTTTCAATTTTCAGCAGCACATCTTTGCCTGGCACTTTGGCAAACACCAGCATATTATTTTTGTGTTGAAGTGAATATGCTTCAATGTTGTCTCTTTTGCGTTTCAATGCAGATACGGAGGACACACTTTTCGGAGTTTTAACGGTAGATGAGTGTTTGGGATTACCGCACGAGACTATCATCGCAACGAACATAATCAGAGACAAGGCACAATACTTCACAACTCAATATAAAGAAAAAAAACGCAAAGAAACAATAATAAAAGTCTGAAAAAAGTAAGCGGAAGTTAGCTCTAATAAATAGCGGCTCGCGCCAGCCATCTACACAATTGGAGTTAAAGCGCTATCGGCTTATAACTTAAACATTTCTCAACAACATCTTCAACTGAGGGATTGTAGCCCGCAATATTGTCGCGTCGTGCATCGTAGTTTTCCGGATAGAAAAACAGGTTTGCTCCTGCAGGGTAGGGTACATTTTTATTGAACAAATCATACCAATCGTTCAGCTCATGTTCGCTGCCTTGGCCATTGCTGATTTTATACCCAAGTATAATAAGCTCGTCTTTGCTCATTGGTAAATCAAATAACTTTAACTACGCTCGCATCCGTTACATTTAGTATTTCATGCTTCCAGGTATTTCTGTTATTAACCACAAATTTTTCCTGGGTGCCATCGTGTTTAAAAACAACCAAGCCATTGGGTATCAGTCCCAGGGTATTATAAAAATCTACTCCGGCAATATCACCAATTGATATTTCGAGTTCATGATTTTGAATGTTTAAACTGTGGGATTTAAACAACAGCTTATCGCCAAACAAATACAATTTACCGCCCACAGCTTCCCTGTTTAAAAAATGATTGGCAGCACCGCTCATCAAAATGGCATTATCATCACTCACTTTAACTTCAGTTTGTTGTTTAATCCACTTTGACCTGGCGAAAAGATACATGGTCAAGCCAAAAACACTACCGGCAATCGGCGCACTTATAAGCGCCATTTTGTATCCGTCCTGGTATGCCCAAAACAACCCCATAAATACTGCGAAAGAAAAGCCGGAAAGAATGGCCGACCTTATTTGCGCGCCGCGTTCTGATTTTTGCATCTTAATATTGCCCTATGGATAATAACACCAGAGTACATGCATACTCCGTTTCAATTCCTTTTTCGTTGGCCATGCGCCTGAGTTCAGAATTTTCGGTACCGGGATTAAATATAATACGTTTGGGGTGTGTATTCAAAATATAATCGTACAGTGGTGGCTGGTTTTGAGGGCCAACATACAAAGTAACGGTATCTATATCTTTATGAATAGCTTCGGGCTTCTCGATAGGCACACCGGCAACCTCGCCTGTTTTTATGCCTACATTAACTATGCTATGCCCATGACCAACCAACCTGTTGGCTGCGAGATTTGCGTACCGGCCGGTATCGGGCGTTGCTCCTAATATAAGTGTCTTTTTATCAGCCATTGATTATCCTGTTTAATAACGCAATTTGGCCGGAGTGGTAAATATGATGCTGAATAAGTCCGTTAATCAGTTCTTCATAGCTCACACCTGTTCCCATCTCGCGGTTCCGTTCGTCTTTTATTGGCTCATCCCATTGTTCCTGCGGGAAGTTCTGGATAACGCCAATCAAATTTACGTTCACCAGCTTTAAATCATCAACATAGTTTTGCCATTTTTGTTCGTCGGGTGCGCCGGTTTCGGGCCAGTCGCCACTGGTGGGGATGCCGGCGGTAAGGCCATTCATCCTGTCCATCACCTCTTCTGTCCAGGCTATCATGTGTAAAACAATTTCGGCTATGCTATGGACAGGCCCGGGCGGCTTTTCATAGGCAGCCTCAAAGCTGATACTTTCTACTATATCATAAACAGGCGAACCGTACCAGGCATCGCCCGATAGTATCTTCTGCAATTCGGTACTCAGTTTTTCAGAAATTGTCATGCTAATATTTTTAAAGCGGCCAGCGCGCAGTTAACACCATCAATAGCAGCAGAAATAATGCCACCGGCATAACCGGCCCCTTCGCCACATGGAAATAATCCTTTAACTTGGGGATGCTGCAAAGTTTCTTTATCCCTGGGAATTTTTACCGGCGATGATGTGCGCGACTCTACCCCCACCAAAATCGCCTCGTTGGTATAATAGCCCTTCATCTTCCGGCCGAAAGCAGGCAATGCCTTCTGCAGGCGCTTGTGAATCCAATCGGGTAACACCTCCTTCAGTTCGGTACTCTTTGTGCCCGGCAGGTAGGAGTTTACGGGCAGGTCATTTGACAAACGTCCTTCCACAAAATCAACCATACGCTGGCCCGGTGCAACCAGGCTGCCGCCGCCGGCTTTAAAAGCGGCGCGCTCCACTTCATGCTGAAAGTTGAGCATCTTGAATGGATCGCCGTCATCGCCGGCCACATCTTCCATATTAATTTGTACTACCGTGCCTGAATTGGCAAATGGGTTATTCCGTTTTGACGGGCTCCAGCCGTTTACCACAATTTCATTTTCGGCGGTTGCACAGGGAGCAATAATACCGCCTGGGCACATGCAGAAGGAGAATACGCCCCTATCCTCCACCTGCTCAACCAAATTATAATAGGATGGCGGCAAATCCGGACCACGGTTTTCGCAATGGTACTGGGCGCGGTCAATTATTTCCTGCGGATGCTCTATGCGTACACCCAAAGCAAACGGCTTTGCCTCTATCAGTACATTTTGATGATGCAGCATTTCAAACACATCCCTTGCCGAGTGGCCCGTTGCCAGGATTACGGCATCGGCGGTCATTTTTTCGCCGCTGGCCAGTTTTACGCCTTTTATTTTGCCAAACTCAACCAGTAAGGCTGTCACTTTAGTATCAAACAAAAACTCGCCGCCTGCATTCAATATCGTTTCGCGCATAGCGGTAATAATCTGGGGCAGCTTATTGGTACCAATATGCGGGCGGGCATCTATTAATATATCTTCATCTGCCCCATGGGCAACAAACATTTTAAGCACCTGGTTTACATCGCCGCGCTTTGTAGATCGGGTGTACAACTTACCATCAGAGTAGGTACCGGCCCCACCCTCGCCAAAGCAATAATTTGATTCGGGGTTAACCAGGCCCTGCTTGTTAATATTAGCCAAATCGCGCCTGCGTTGTTTAACATCTTTGCCCCGCTCCAGTATCACGGGTTTTAATCCCAGCTCAATGCATTGCAATGCAGCAAAAATACCTGCCGGGCCTGCACCTACTATTATAACGGGACGGCCAAACTGCACATCGGGATAATTTACAGTAAAAATTTCGGGATTGTAGGGCTCATCAATAAACACCTGCACCATCATGCGGTAAACAACTTTACGACCACGGGCATCTATAGATCGTTTTAACACTTTTACGGCCGATAATTTCTGCGGCTGTATATTTAAAACTGCTGCCGCAAGGCGTTTAATTACTGCCTCATCTTCATGCTGCCCGGGAGGGCATACTATTTCAATTTCCTTTGTCATATAGTCGCCGGGTTTTTATCCCGGATTAGGGCAAAGGTAAGAAGCCCCCGCTAAATAGCAAAGCTTTCATGAGTGCCTTAAAACAATAAAACGCGAATAATCTCCCCCCTGAAGGGAAGATTTCTTATAAGCGGTAGAATAATTTAAAAACATATTAAACCATCGTTCCCCCTTCAGGGGGTTAGGCGGCTTTGTGTTCGCCTGTGCGCATCAACCGTCCGCTAACGAACAGTTTTAAAATAGCTTAAATTTATAACCATCTAAAAATCAATTAATTACAAAATGGCACTTGGATTGGCATAGGCTTCACAAATAAATACACAATACAATGACTACTGCCGACGAACGTTTACAGACAATTTGGGAAGGATGCTTACGCAACGAACGTAAAAGCCAGGAACAATTTTACAAACTATTTGCATCGCGGATGCTGGCTGTTTGTATGCGCTATGCTACCGATAAAGACGAAGCTCAGGATATACTGCAAGAAGGTTTTATAAAAATATTCAGGAACATGCAAAACTACCGTGGCGATGGCAGCCTGGAAGGTTGGGTGCGCCGTATTATGGTGCACGCGGCTATTTCGCGCTACCGCAAGTTACGCCCGGTTGTATTGGTTGAGGATTTTGCTGCCGATAGTGATATGCCTATCAGCAAAGCATATAACGATAATGAACTTGAAGCAAAAGATTTGATGAAACTGATTCAAAAACTCCCTAAAACTTATCGCTCGGTATTTAATATGTACGCCATTGAAGGATACTCGCACCAGGAAATTGGCACATCGTTAGGGATGAGTGAATTGCTGTCGCGTACAACTTTACACCGTGCACGCACTGCCTTAAAAGAAATGATTAGTAAACTAACTACCCGCGAGGAGCATTGCTACGCGTAAAGCCTACCGCCTCACCCTGCCCTCTCCAAAGGAGAGGGTTCTGATTAGCAGGGTGGCTAATCAGGCAAAGTAAAATTTAATTCCCTGTACCCCATTCTGAGTTACCATAACCATCGCGGGCTTTCCAGTTGTATTTAATATCTAAAGCTTTCCAGGTTTCGGCTTTCCGGGTGGCTATCATCACAATCTTCTCGGCTGCCAGGGCATCGTCATTGGTAATGGTGTCTATAGCGGTTATTTCATAGTCGCCCGAATCCAGTTTTCTTGAAGTGATATTCAATCGCGGCCTCGCATCGGTTTCACTGTAATACTGCCGGTACTGGTAATAAGCTTTAATCAGTTCGTCGGATGTTTTAATATCCTTTCGTTTCGCTATCGTATCATTAAACTTATCCGGCGGAATCTGCTTAAAAGATTCAGCGCATGAACCAAAGAGTATCAGCATGCATAAAACACCTAAAGTTACTCTCCAATTCATACGCCGAAACCGTTAAAAAGTATCATTTTCAAATCTTCAAATACTCAAATTTTCAAATTCGCTTCATCTGCACATCTGAAATTTAGAATCTGCACATCTGTGTTTTCATTTTCAAATCTTCAAATACTCAAATTTTCAAATTAATCTATCATCTATTTATGTTTGCTGCTCATATAGTAAGTGATCTCGCCGCCATTCATGATATCGGCATGGCTAATGAATAAACCATCCAGGGGTTTACCATTAAGCGTTATCTTTTGTACATACACGTTTTTGGCACCCTGGTTTTTTACGTTGATGGTGAATTTTTTGTCGTTATCCAGGTTGATAACACCACCATTCACGGCCGGACTGCCTATGGAATACTGCTCAGATCCAGGCGCTACCGGGTAAAAGCCCAGCGTGCTGAAAATATACCATGCGCTCATTTGTCCGGTATCATCGTTACCGCCCAAACCATCCGGGGTTGGTTTGTACATACGCGGCAATATCATCCGGATGCGTTCCTGTGTTTTCCAGGGTTTATCTGTCCAATTGTATAAATAAGCTACGTGGTGCGATGGTTCGTTGCCATGTACATAGTTACCAATGATGCCATCGCGGGTTATATCTTCCGTTTCGGCAAAGTATTTATCGGGCAGGTTCATGGTAAACAGCGAATCGAGGTAGCCAACAAAACGTTTGTTGCCGCCCATCAGCTCAATCAGGCTTTTAGGATCCTGTGGCGCAAACAGGGTATAGTTCCAGCTATTGCCCTCAATAAAGCCTTCATTGATGGTGCTCAGCGGGTCAAACTTTTGGCGGAAGCTGCCATTGGCCAACCTGGGGCGCATAAAGCCTGCGGCCTTATCGTATACATTTTTATAATTTTCTGATCGTTTGATAAATTCATTATAAACATCCATCCGGTTTAGCTTTTTAGCCATTTGGGCAATGGCCCAGTCGTCAAAAGCATACTCCAGGGTTGATGATACGGATACGCCGCTTTTTTCATCGGGGATGTAACCTTTATCCATGTAGTCGCCTATACCCTCATAATCGCGGTGCTTTGCGGTGGCTACGCAGGCATCCAGCGCTTTGTTGGCATCAAAGTTCACATTGCCCTTTACAACGGCGTCGGCCAGTACGGCTACACTGTGGTACCCGCTCATACACCAATTCTCGTTACCTGAGTTTGACCAGATGGGCAGCATATGTTCCGGACTTTGATCAAAATGGGCCAGCATGCTTTGTACCATATCCGCATTCCTTTTGGGTTCAATAATATTGAACAGCGGGTGCAGTGCCCGGTAGGTATCCCAAAGCGAAAAAGTGGTATAATTGGTAAACCCTTCCGCCTTGTGTACATTTTGATCAAGGCCTTTATATTGCCCGTCGGCATCCATATATACCGTGGGGTTAATCATGGCATGGTACATGGCGGTATAAAAGTTCTCTTTTATTTCCTTATTACCGGCTATCTCTATTTTATGCAGTTCGGTTTCCCATAATTGCTGGCCGTCGGCTTTTACTTTTTCAAAGTCCCAGCCAGGTATTTCGGTTTGCATATTATTTAAGGCACCGGCCATACTCACCGGTGATAGTGCAAACTTGATTTTTATTTTTTCGCCCTCTTCGGTTTTAAAATCAAAGTAAGCCCTTATTTGCTTGCCGGCAATTTCCGGGAAGTTTTTCACCCTGTTAAATTTGCCCCAAAAGCCGCCATACACTTCGCGCTGATCGTACTTTTTGTAGCCATGCTGAAAAAATGCTTTTGAAAAACTCATGGCAAAATATAACGAGCGGGTGCGTGCCCAGCCGTTGGTTTGGCGGAAACCAACAACGGTGCTATCATTAACAACCCTTAAATAAGTCCATACGTTTTTATCCGGGTAGTTGTAAATACCGGCCATCAGATCTAATATAATATGCGATTGATCGGATTTAGGGAAGGTGTACTGGTGAAAACCAACACGCGCGCTGGTGGTCATCTCGGCCAAAATATTGCTTTCGTCCAGTTTTACTTTGTAGTAGTTAGCCTGGCTCACTTCGTTCTGGTGCGAAAATGCCGAGCGGTAACCGCTGCCTGGTTTATCGGCTGTGCCGGGGTTTAGTTTTAAAGCACCAACGGTAGGCATTATTAAAAAGTCGCCAAGGTCTGAGTGGCCGGTACCGCTAAAGTGGGTATGACTAAAGCCAACTATGGTTTTATCATCGTACTGGTAGCCGGCGCAGTATTTATATACATCGGGGTTGTATTTGCCGTTCAATTCGTAGCCCGCCGTATCGGTTTCGGGGCTTAGTTGTACCATTCCAAAAGGAACTGTAGCGCCCGGGTATACGTGCCCCATACGCTGGGTACCTATTATGGGATTTACATATTGTACTAAATTTTCGGCAACGTTGGTTTGTGCGGCTGCACCAAGCGAAATACATGTAAAAAAAAGGCAGAGTGTTTTCTTCATTTTGTGGGTCAGTGTCAACAGGTAAATAGTATATTAAGCTTCAAATATAGGCTATAACAGTTAAATGTTTCGCTTACGGTAATAAAAACTGTACCTTGACATAATGTCACTAAACCATACCAGTTGTAACAACGGTATGCGTTTTGTAATCTAAATCAAAAACATACCTGTAAAACAACTTCAACCTATGAAAAAGTTACTTTCAGTAATATTAATTGCAGTAGCGGCCATGAACTTAAGCTCATGTAGCTATAACAGTATGGTTAAGCTCGACGAAACCGTTAAAGCTAAATGGGGTGCCGTACAAAGCGATTACCAGCGCCGCAGCGATCTGATACCCAATCTTGTAAATACCGTTAAAGGCGCCGCTAACTTTGAAAAAAGCACATTAACCGCCGTAATAGAAGCCCGCGCAAAAGCAACATCGGTGCAGGTTGATCCTACAAAACTTACGCCCGAATCTATCAAAGCGTTCCAGTCATCGCAGGGCGAATTAAGCTCGGCCATTGGCAGGTTGCTGGTTGTAACAGAAAAGTACCCGGATTTAAAGGCGAACGAAAACTTTCGCGACCTATCTGTTCAGCTGGAAGGAACCGAAAACAGGATCAACGTATCCCGTAAGGATTTTAACGACGCTGTAATGGAATATAATTCCAAAATCCGCTCGTTCCCGGCTAATATCACTGCAAAAATGTTTGGCTTCTCCGAAAAAGGATATTTCACCGCCGAACCCGGAAGCGAGAAAGCACCGAAGGTGGAATTTTAATTAGTGAATTATTGAATGACTGAATTATTGATTTGATCTTCAAAATTTCAAATCAACAATTCATTTTTCCAACAAAAAAGAATTCAATAAATCGATAATTCAATAATTAAACCCATGGCGGTATTTAACGAAGAAGAACAGCAACGCATCCGTAAGGCTATTGAGCAGGCCGAGGGCCGCAGCAGTGGCGAGATACGGGTTTGTATCGAAAAAAAATGTAGCGAGGATGTGCTTGACCGGGCGGCTAAATATTTTTTTCAGCTTAATATGCACAAAACAGCCCTCAGGCATGGGGTGTTGATATATGTAGCCACTGTTGACCGGAAGTTTGCCATTATTGGCGACGCCGGGATTAACCAGGTTGTGCCTGCCGATTTTTGGGATACAACCAAAGAGGATATGCTGCAGCATTTTAAATACGGCGATATTGTTGAAGGTATTGTAACCGGCCTGCAAATTGCGGGCGAACAACTGCAAAAATACTTCCCCCACCATGCCGGCGATGTTAACGAACTACCCGATGATATCGCCTTTATGGATGGCGAATAACCTATAAACATGATGTTTAAAAAACTCACTATATTTTTTAGCCTGCTGCTTTGCTCCGCGACGGCGTTTGCACAGGATTTTCCGGAACGGTCGGCCACGCTGGTTACCGATTATACCAATACTCTATCGGCCGATGATAAGCAAAAGCTGGAAAGTAAACTGGTTGCTTTTAACGATTCTACATCAACCCAGGTAGCTGTGGTGATCATGAAATCAACCGGCAGTTATGATATTAACGATTATGGCCAGCAACTGCTGCGCAAGTGGGGTATTGGCCAAAAAGAAAAGAACAATGGCATACTGGTAATTGTTGCTATAAACGACCGTAAAATGGCTATCCAAACAGGCTATGGCGCCGAAGGACCATTGCCCGATGTGCTCACCCAGCGCATTATACAGGACGACATGAAACCCCGCTTTAAAGCGGGCGACTATTATGGCGGACTGGATGCTGCAACCACCGATATTATAAAAGCCACCAAAGGCGAATTTAAAGCCGAACCACAGGAAAACGACCAAAGCAGCGGCGGAGATGGCGCGGGTATCATCATTCTGATTGTGATAGTAGTTGTTATATTAATTATCATATTTCGTAACCGTGGCGGTGGTGGCGGCCGGCAAATTATCGGCCGCAGGGGTGGCGCAAGCCCCTTCTGGTGGTTTTTAGCCGGCAGCATGCTTGGCGGCAGCGGCCGCAGCAGTGGGTCTGACTGGGGCGGTTTCTCCGGAGGAAGCGGAGGAAGCGGAGGCGGCGGTGGTGGTGGTGGCTTTGGCGGTTTCGGCGGCGGCAGTGGCGGCGGAGGCGGATCAAGCGGCAGCTGGTAGGTTTTAATTATTGAGTTAGTGAATTAGTGATTTGAGCTGCACGCTAATTAGTAAATTAGCTGCTATTTACTACTACCTTACCTTATGTTAACAAATGTATAAAGACTATATTTTAAGGGAACTCGAAAAAATAACGGTCATGATGGCCCGCCTGGTAGGCTTTAAGGAGCAGTTAAAGCCAGATGAATTTATAAAACTTGCAGATACCATGCTGCAAAACGAGTTTAATATTAAGTTTGAGGCGCTATTAAAACTCTCTATCGATGATTTTGAGGCTTTTTTGATAAAAGGGAATTACAAAGCGGATAAACTTGACGCTTTGGCTCAGCTCCTATACATGCATGCCGAGCCATTTAGTCCATCACCTGAAACTTTGGCTTCGTTACAAAAAATATTATTGATTTTTGAATGGCTGGAGAAAAAGCATCGTAGCTCGTCGTTCGAAAACATTAACAAACAAAATACCATCTATCAATTTCTACAAACAAACTATGAGTAAGGATTTAACCTGGAAACTATTATCATCTACTTACATACATAAAGGCCCCTGGGCTACACTGCGCGTTGATCGCTGTGAGATGCCCGATAAACGAATTGTTGAAGACTACTATGTTTTAGAATACCCAAGCTGGGTTAACGCTGTAGCCGTAACCGAAGACAATAAAATATTAATGGTAACGCAATACCGCCATGCAGCCGATATTATTTCGCTCGAAATTCCGGGAGGCGTGGTTGACCCAGGGGAAGAACCCATTCATGCCATCCGCCGCGAACTGCTGGAAGAAACAGGGTACCAGTTTGATGAATTTGAACTGATTTGCACCGTATACGGCAACCCATCAACCGCCAATAACCAAACCTTTACCTATTTTACCAAAGGTGGCAAAAAAGTACAGGGCCAGGAGTTGGATGATCATGAAGAGCTTATTGTGGAAGAGTATACTATCGAAGAGATAAAACAATTGCTGCTTGATAATAAAATAAAACAAGCCATGCATTGCTCTGGCTTGTTTTATGGGATGTTAAAACTGGGGGCGCTGTAGTTAATCAAGGCATTAATTATAGTTAAAGATCAAACGACCTTTCCAAAGTAAGGAATCGAATTTCTTCCTTTATACCGTCAACATCTCTGTTAACAGGCAGGTAGTGCATACTTATTTGCCTGTTAATGTTGACTCGGAAGTTAATCTCTTTACTACCGTTAGCCATTTCGAAGGTTTCGCCATCAATCCATTTACACGTCTTTAGTAACAGGCTATAGAATAGCCAGCCCGGTATGGTTTTAAACAATGGAATTTCATTGATAACAATATCATTTTTATTTAGGAAAATGATATTTACTGAAGTATAGTCAATAAGAAAATCTGCTTTTACTGTGGCTTTAATACTTCGGTTTCTGTTTTGTTTTGGCCCTCCGAATAAAATGTGGGTCAAAACAAAATCATCAACCAGTATTTTTTTGTATCCAATCTTTAACTGTTCTACATCTAAGTTGAGGTGTTGGTAAACAAGCATTAAGCATTTATAAGCTCTATCAGCTAATAATGCAGTCTTTCCATGCAAATCAGCCGTATCGAATAAATCAAATGGAAATGTTTCCACGATCGTTAAAATGCTATCGAGTCCCCCTATTAGCAATGCATCATCATGGTCGGCGAAGTCAATATTTACTTTTCTTATTCCCTTTACGATAATCGGTGGCAATTTAAAAGTAAACAGATCAGCTACCAGGCTGGAACATCGTACAAAATCTATCGGCTCCGCAGCCGATCTGCGGTTAATTTGCACCCATAATCTCTTCTCTCTCATCTATTCTTTATGAAGATCATTCCGGGCAATTACCTTTACGGCGAGTATCAACAACATAAATAATTTTCCAGCCCGCCGCAGTGCGCATCAGCTGGAAAACATCAACTCCGCAATGGCTAAAGGTTTTGCCCAGGTAAAATTTATAGGGTGTCCAAACGCTGGCCAGGTCGCCATCTATTTTTATGTCGTTAAAGGTTATCTGCTCGTCCCACATTTCTTTGTGCGGCGTGCCTACGGCTTTTATGAAATCATTGGGGTTTTCCATTTCCAGCGCAACCGTGCCATCCTTTTTATTGGCTACACCTTCAAAAACAATGTTTTTATGAAAAGCCGACCGCAGCATGGTGCTATCGCCTTTGCGCATAGCGTCAAACATGGTGTTAATGGTTTGCTTTACAGCCTCCTTATCGGCTTGTTGTGCAAAGGTTTTAAAGGAGGCAAAAAGGATGATGCTCAGAAAGAATATCTTTTTCATGTGATGGAATTTGATGACAATTTAGGTAAATTTGTATATGCAGCCAATTGATTATAAAGAATATCTTGAATTTAACCCCGAAATAAGGTTTGGCAAACCAGTTATTAAGGGTACGCGGATTTCTGTATATGATGTTTTGCAATGGCTGGCATCTGGCTTGAGTTATGAGGAAATTCTAAGCGATTTCCCACAACTAACATCCGAAGCCATATTTGCATGCCTTGCTTATGCAGCTAACAAAGAGCGAATAATTAAAGTGGCATGATACGGCTCATCGCTGACGAAAATATTTCATGGCGCTTAAAAAACGCCTGTCAGATTGGGAGATCCTGCCTACAAATGAAATTCAGGCAAACGATCGTTTAAGCGATTTTATGATCTGGCAATTCGCCAAAACAAACAACTACACAATTTTAACTTTTGATGAGGATTTTTGCGAACTACAAAATCTTTACTCTCACCCTCCTAAAGTAATTTGGTTGCGCACCGGCAACTTTGGCACTCAAAAGATTGCTGAATTATTAATTCTTCTAAAGAAAGACATCAACCAATTTTTATCTAACGATGATTTGGGTATCTATGAAGTATATCTATACTAAATGTTATAGCGTTAGAATTCCCTTTGACAGCCTCATTCTTCCTTCAGAATTTTCGAAATTTTATTCCCCCCACCCCATTACAAATTATACTGCAGTATAAACTTGGTAAGCTCCACTGGGTTTTTCAGGTTTAGCTTTTGCATAATGTTTTTGCGGTGGGTTTCAACCGTATAAATGCTCAGGTGCAGGTGGTTGGCCATTTGCTGGTTGGTATAGTCCTGCTTAATAAACTGTAGTAGTTCGGTTTCTCGTTTTGTAAGCTGGAATTGCTTTAAAAAGGGATCGCTGTCATCAAATGTTGAGTTAACAACCGGCGGCTTGTACGGAAAGCATTGCTGCCCCTGGGCTACCAGGCGCATTACCCTCAATAGCTCATCCCTTTCGGCATTTTTAAACAGGTAACCGTCGGCGCCGGTGGCTTTTGCTTTTTCAATCAGGTGCTCCTCGTTATAGGTAGATAGCATCACCACCTTAATTTTTGGATAGTAGGCTTTTATCCGCTTAAGCACTTCAAAGCCATTAATGCCCGGCATATTAATATCAAGCAGCACAAGTGTGGGCGTATGGGTATGTAACAACCCCAACACCTCTTTGCCGTTGGCTGCTATATTCATAATCTCGATATCCGGCTCATTTTGCAATAACATGCTAAGCCCGTTTATAAATAATGTATGATCATCTGCTATGATCACTGATAGTTTTTCAGTTGTCATTTCCATCGTACTAATTACTTGTAAACCTATGCTTTATTACCGTTTTAAAAAATACAAACAGCTTTGTATTGTGTGCCTTGCGGCCGTCCCATAAAATTGTATCGTTAAAAACAACCAAAAAAAGCCGCAAAAAGCAACGCTACTGAAACCGGCAAAGGGCTGTAATAACGGTACAATATACATAAACAGCTAACACATTTTAAACCCCATAACCATGGAATATCTCCTTGTAACAATAGCCATCATGCTGATATGCATCACGGCGCTTGCACGGCCAAATAAAAACACTTATTAAACTCAATACCTATGAAAAACTTTATCTCCACTCTTTTAACAATGCTTTTTTACGTCGCTGCCTATGCCCAGCAAAGCAATACCGAAAGCCCGGTAACCAGCAGCAATGCCGCACAGTTTGTTTCGCCAATATCCGTACAGGTACTTGTTGGCAGCCAGGGCATAGGCGCAGATGTAAAATATGGTTTTTTACCCAAACTATCTGGCCGGCTTGGATTTGGCATCATCCCCGTAAACAAAAATAAAGATTTCCATTTTTTTGGTTTCGCGGTACAGGGCCAGTTTTCAACCAGTTTCTCCAATGTTCATTTACTGGCCGATTATTCACCCTTTAATACCAACAGCATTCGCCTGGTTGGCGGCGCCTCGTACATTACACAAGGCAAGGCAACAGCCCTTATTTCGCCCATGGGCGGGTATAACATCGGGAGCCAGTCGCTCACCAAAGATCAGATAGGGGTGCTGCAGGCCGATGTAACGTGGAAGGGTGTTGCGCCTTACCTGGGCATCGCCCTTTTTAAAGGGTTCCCGGGCCAGCTTTTAAATGTAAACGTTGATGTTGGCACCTATTACTTATCCAGCCCAGGCACCTCGTTTACAGGCACAAAACTACTATCAGATAACGATGCCAATAACGTACAGTTCAATAAAAATATGCAGGGCTACCGTTGGATGCCTGTTGTTCAGCTCAATTTTAATTTACGAATCAGATAAAATATCACCATGAAAAACACCTTCAAACTACACTCACAAATTGGCCCGGCAAAACAGGGCGGCGCATTTATTAATGTTTTTTTAATGATAGCGTGCCTGGTATTGGTACTAACCTTAAATAGTTGCAAAAAACCTAATGAGGGCATAGCGCTCACCATTAACGAAACCACGCTTACTAAAGCGCCCGTATTATTGCGTTTTGCCAATGCCAACGCAACTTCAAGCAATCAGCCCGGCGATTTTGACGTTAAAATAACCGGCAAGGATGCCGCGCTGGTGCAAATGGACGGAGGCTCAACCAGCGATTTCAAGGCTTCGCATGGTTTTTTACCCTTATCGCTTACTGCCAATGCAGCGCCCTCGGCTTCGTCGCCGGTAACATTCAATGTATCTGCCGATATTCCGGGCTATGCGCCCATCACCCAAACCATTACCATTACAACAGATAGCGCAAAAATTGTTGATGTTGGCGTGGTTGAATATGCCAACCCGCCCGCGGGCACATCTGTTTTGGCAACTACCACACCTTTAGCAAACGGTGTATCTGCCGGTACAACCCTTAGCCTGCCGCAACGGTCGGGCATGGTTGAAACCGCACAGATCAAAATTTTACCCGGCACACAAATGCTTGATGCAGATGGCTCGGCTATAAACGCATCTGCGCTAACATCCAATATTGTTGATTTCAGCGCCGTGTCTACCACTTCGTACGGGGCTTTCCCGGGAGGTTTCAGCCCTACCAACGTTATAGATAAGGCCGGCAACCAGGTTAATGGCGGTAATGCCATCAACTTTGTATCTGCCGGTTTGCTATCCATTAAAATGTCGGCTGCCGGTACACAGGTAAGGCATTTTTCGCAACCCATACAGGTGAGCATGAAGCTGAATCCTAATACCACAAACTTTATTACCGGCAACAATATTAAAGCCGGCGACACCGTACCGCTATGGAGCCTTACCGAAGAAACCGGGCAATGGAAAAGCGAGGGCGATGTAACCATAGCCAATGATGGCAGCGGCAACCTTACCGCTAATTTTGAAACATCGCACCTGTGCTGCTTCAACCTTGATTGGAGTTGGGCGGTGGCCGGACACCCATACGGCACCTGTTTTACGCCGCTAACCGTGCGCATTCATTGCGGCGCAGGCAACAGTGGTGTTTATGATGTAACCATAGTTACACCCAACAACCAATACCTGGCCGGCGCCCATGGCGAATTTGTACATGATGGAGATGTAGTAGTATTTCCGTATGTGCCCAGCATTGCGCAATGTAAGGTTGTTATCAGCAGCTTTAACTTATACCTTAACCCGCGGCTACCTATACTTGCCGAAACCGGCTTGTTTAATCCATGCAGCCAGGGTTCTGTCGATTTAAATTTTGGCAGCCCGGCTACGCCTTCGCTCATCAATGTTACACTTAATATGCAGGGCTTTTGCAGCAATAAAAACATCAACCTGCTGCCTTCGGGATGGTTTTTTCTTTACGACATTGGCGCTGCGCAGCTTAATCAAAACGCGTGGACTTACGCCTACGTAAGCCGTGGCGTTATCCAGTATGCTTTTGGCACCGGCATTACAGGCAGCAGGGGCAAATACAGCATTAAATTATTCAATGGCGATCAATATTACATGTATGCTTATAACAGCTACATGTGGTACCAAACCTCGGTGTTTACCATGGCGCCGCGAAACTTTACTTTACCATCAGCAAGCGGTATAAATGGTTCGGCTATTTATGATGCCGGCAGCAATACCTTAAACATCACCGCTAAATTTAGCGTGCGCTGTCATTAAAAGAAATTGGCCGTTAGGTTAATAATTAGGGGAGAAGCCCCGTCAATAGAAATATTGCGGGGCTTTATTGTTTTTAAGAATGTCGGGGCTATATATCAACAGACGCTTTAACAAGCCCAGCCAATGATTAAGATTGGGTTGTTTTACGAAGAGCTTTTTTGCTTTTCGAAGATTCGTCATCTTTTACGTTCTATTTATTACCCCGTATGCGTGTCGTTATACCTCCGAGAACCTCAATGATTACAACTACTGATTGCCGGTTGCCGGCCTCAAAAATACTCCCATCTTAAAATGGCCGAACAAAATGACAGCGGACTCCCAATATGGTCTTTTGGAAAACACATGATGCTATTTGGAATTATACCCTCAACCACCAATGAGCAATGGCCATCATTTAAAATGTTTACTCATTGCATTTGTAGGTTAACGGATTCTTCACTCCGTTCAGAACGACAACGAGGTTATTCCAACATGTCACAGATAGCGTCATTGCGGCCGCAATTGATTGATTATCACCCCAAACAAAAACAACGCAGCGTTCTTAAAAAAACCCACGTGTAACTTACTAAACAAATTAGCAATTTGGATTTTTTATATGCACATTTGTGTAAACAATTCAATTGAACACTGCACATTTGAAATTTAAAATCTGCACATCTGAATCTCCATGGCCAAAACTAAAATTGCCTATTTCTGCCAAAGCTGCGGCTTCGAATCGCCCAAGTGGTTGGGTAAATGCCCATCGTGCCAGCAATGGAATACTTTTGTAGAAGAAATTATAGAAAAGGGCAACACCAGCAATGCCGTACCCACCTGGAAGGTAACATCCAATACCCAGCAACGCGCCAACAAGCCGGTTCAGGTAGCCGATATTACCTTTAACGAAGAGGACAGGGTACTTACCCCCGATAAAGAATTTAACCGCGTTTTGGGCGGAGGGATAGTGGCAGGTTCGCTGGTGCTTATTGGTGGTGAGCCGGGTATAGGTAAATCAACCCTGATGCTGCAGCTGGCACTAAATATGCCAAATTTAAAGGTACTGTATGTATCGGGCGAAGAAAGTGAAAGGCAGATTAAAATGAGGGCGGAAAGATTGACAGCCCCCGATGGGGGAAATTCTAAAGCCCAATCTCTAAATTCTAAAAATCAAACCCCAAATTCCACTGCCGGAATAGGAGGAGCGTGCTATGTGCTTTGTGAAACATCTACTCAAAACATATTTAAGCAAATAGAGGCGCTGGAGCCCGATTTGGTCGTGATAGATTCTATCCAGACCCTGCACTCATCGCACATCGAATCCACGCCGGGGAGTGTATCGCAGGTAAGGGAGTGTACCGCCGAAATGCTGCGCTTTGCCAAAGAAACCTCGACCCCGGTATTCCTGATAGGACATATTACAAAAGATGGTGCAATTGCCGGCCCCAAAATACTGGAACACATGGTTGATACCGTGTTGCAGTTTGAAGGCGACAGGCACCATGTTTACCGCATCCTGCGCACGATAAAAAACCGTTTTGGCTCGGCATCTGAACTGGGTATTTACGAGATGATGGGCGAAGGGCTGAGGGAAGTATCTAACCCATCCGAAATACTGCTATCGCACCGCGACGAACCGCTGAGCGGCATCACCATATCGGCAACTCTGGAGGGCATGAGGCCTATGCTGATAGAAACCCAGGCGTTGGTAAGCGCATCGGCTTACGGTACCCCCCAGCGTACAGCTACGGGCTTTGATACCAAACGGATGAGTATGCTACTGGCTGTTCTGGAAAAACGTTGCGGTTTCAGGCTGGCAGCTAAAGATGTATTCCTGAATATTACGGGCGGCATCAGGGTAGAAGACCCGGCTATCGACCTGGGCCTGGCCGCGGCCATCATATCGTCGCATGAAGATATGCCTATCCCCTTCAAAACCTGTTTTGCAGGCGAAATTGGCCTATCGGGCGAGATAAGGGCCGTTAACCGTGTGGAACAGCGCATTGCCGAAGCACAAAAACTGGGCTTTAACCAGATCTTTATCTCCAAGTACAACCTTCCATCCGGCGGACAGGATAAAAAGCGCATGGACCTATCCCGCTACGATATCGATATTAAAATAGTAAGCAGCATCGAAGAGGTATTTGGGCAATTATTTGGATAAAGGTGAAAGGTGAAAGGTGAAAGGTGAAAGGTGAAAGGTGAAAGGTGAAAGGTGAAAGGTGAAAGGTGAAAGGTGAAAGGTGAAAGGTGAAAGGTGAAAGGTGAAAGGTGAAAGG
>NZ_JBFUIA010000061.1:0-17399 GCF_056402115.1 Mucilaginibacter sp. P4_C11
CTTATCTCTTACACCAGCGTGCTGCCGAATAAACAATTGCCCACATGATTTACACTTATATCGCTGTTTTTTATTCTGCTTGCCCCACTTTATTACATCCGTGCTCTTACAGGTCAAACACGCCTTTTTTTGACGATTTCATATAACAAAAAAAGCAAATTGAAACCGATTTCAATTTGCTTGATGTATATTCCTTTATTACAGTCGATTACAAATATTCTACCAACTATTTTTGGCAATTATATCTTTAATGACATTGGTATAATTAAAATCAAAACATCTATCAAACGCTACCAGCATCTGCACATCTGAAATCTGCATATCTGCACATCTACTGTTGTTGTTGTTGTTGCTGCTGCTGAATAATCTCCATATGCCTTTGATAGCTGTTTTTAGCTGTGTTATCGGTTGCACGATGCTCTATGGCATTATCGTGATGGGCTTTATCATCAATACTTGTAAAAGTGCTCTCGTCATCATCCACACTAACCGCTACTTCCAGTTTGTGGCCAGATGTGCCCTTATAAACACCTTTTACCGGCGAACAATCTGAAAAATTACGGCCAACGGCCAAACGCACATGGGTTTCATTAGCGATGCAATTATTAGTAGGGTCGATACCCAGCCAGCCATAATCCGGGATGTAGGCTTCGGCCCAGGCATGGGTGGCACCTTCGCCGCGCATAGTGCTGCTATTGGTACAAATATAACCGCTTACGTAGCGCGCAGGTATCTTTAGCAGGCGCAGCATCACCATTAAAATGTGCGCAAAATCCTGGCAAACACCGGCTTTTAGTTTCCAAACCTCGTCAAGCGTAGTTTCAACAGTGGTTACTCCCTTAATATATTCAAAGTTTTGATATACATAGCCACAAAAGCGTAGCGCTATCTGGAATGGTGTATCATCGTAAGCGCGTTCCTGGTCTACAATAACCTGTAGTTCGGGCAAGCCTTCAAAATATTCCTGTTTCAAAAAGTCGATATAAGGCACCATGTACTGGATGTGTTTAAGATATTCCCATTGTTGGTCCGGGAAAATATCTGTAACAGGTAATGGCCGCTGCCTGGTGGTTACACTTAATTTTGAATTGATAACCATTACCGAATGCGGCTCGCTATAGGTAAAGCTACCTATTTCGTTACCATAGTAATCAATATGGGTATCTACCACCGGGTTGCCGGTTATATTCAGCTCATGGTATGTTACATCCTGGTATTCGTCTTTAATTGGATAAAGAACAATCTGGTTGGCGCTGTCGCGCACCATCCCTTCGTAACTGTATTTGGTAATATGCTGTATCTTAAAGTCGGGCATGTTTTTTTGAATTAGTTAATTTGAGGATTTGAAAATTTGAAAATGCCATGTCGGCCTATCCAATCAAATCGCTCTTTCATTCATCTTCAAATTCTCAAATCTTCAAATCAAGATTATGAGTTTGCAAAGTAATATTCGTTTAATGAGTTACCAATGCCATAAAGTTCTTTCCTGGTTTGTGTTAAAAATAAATGCAGCCCTTCATCACGGATGCTCTTTACCGAACTGTACTTGATCCGGCTTTGCAACCTGCCTATCTGGAATGACATCTCGCGGAAGGTATCTACGTTACTGTCATTTTTCAACCTGTCAAAATAACGGTGTATGTTATTTACCGAGTAGATAACCGAGCGGGGGAAATCATTATTCAATGCTACCTGTTCCAAAACGTTTTCTGCCTCAAAACCCTCACGGTAGGTTTTTAGATAAAGTTCATATCCGCCTAATGACAACAAGAGATGTTTCCAATAGGTGGTGTCTGTCAGCAAGTCTGGGTTATCGCTTACCGAGCTGAATTTGGTATCCAAAATATCTACCGACTGGATGGCCCGCTCCAGGTATTTGCCAATATTCATGAAGCTGCGGCCTTCGCCACGCTCCATCGTAATTTCTGCTGTACCGTAATAAAGCATTACCTGTTTTATCAATATATCAAGCACGCCAATAGGGTCCTCGCGCTGCAGGGAGCGCTCCAGGCGCGAATCCTTTACAGTATGGTAATACTCGTTAAGGCATTGCCAAAGATCCTTGGAGATATGCTCCTGCACGCCACGCGCGTTTTCCCTGGCCAGGGTTATAATGTTCAGTATCGAGTTAGGGTTGTTTTTACCCGTAACCATGTATTTTAAAACTGCCCGGCTGTCATTCTCCAGTTTTTCAATTTCCGTCTCTTTAATTCCGGCAAAAATCCTGATCACCGGTTCCCAGGTAAATTCCTGTACGGTATCCTGCGAAGAGGCATAATTAATTTTGAGCATCCTCAGCATACCATCGCTGCGCTCAATGTAACGGCTTAACCAATAAAAACTTGCTGCAACCCTGCTTAACATATTAGCTCTTTAAGCCCCCTACCCCCCTGAAGGGGGAACGATAAGGGGGATGTTTATTTAAAATTCAACTATACTATTTTCACTCCCCCTTCAGGGGGCTGGGGGGCTTTATGCCAGCACCCACGTATCCTTACTGCCTCCGCCCTGCGAGCTGTTTACCACCAATGAGCCTTCTTTTAGCGCAACACGGGTTAGTCCGCCAGGTACTATTTCAATACCATCAGGCCCGTACAATGCGTAAGGCCTTAAATCGATGCGGCGTGGTTTTAATGAGCCCTGCATGTAACATGGCGCTGCCGAAAGACTAATGGTAGGTTGTGCTATAAAATTACGCGGATCTTTCAGTATCTCTTTTTTATACTCTTCAATTTCCTCTTCCGATGCCGCGTGTCCCATCAGCATGCCGTAGCCACCGCTGCCGTTGGTTTTTTTTACTACCATTTTATTCAGGTTTTTAAAAACATGCTCCCGTTCGTCGGGGTTCCCCAACTGGTGTGTGGGTACATTTTTCAGTATAGGCTCTTCGTTCAGGTAATATCTGATCATGTCTGGTACGTATACGTAAACCGCTTTATCATCGGCCACACCAGTACCAACAGCATTTACGATGGCTACGTTACCTTTACGGTAAGCGCCCATAATGCCTGCTACGCCCAGCATACTTGCGGGGTTAAATACCAGCGGATCTAAATACTCATCATCAACCCGGCGATAAATTACGTCTACCTGCTGCAGGCCTGTGGTGGTTTTCATATAAACCTTGTGGTTGTTTACCACCAGGTCGCGCCCTTCCACCAGTTCAACGCCCATCAGTCGGGCCAGGGTGGTATGCTCAAAATAAGCCGAGTTATAAATACCCGGGCTTAACAACACGATAGTGGGGTTTGAGATTTGCCGTGGAGATAATGCCAGCAAGTTTTTATACAATATGGTAGGGTATTCCGTAACACTCCGTACGCCGCACTGGGGCAGCAAATCCGGAAATAAACGTTTGGTTATTTCGCGGTTTTCCAGCATGTAACTCACGCCCGATGGGGTGCGCAAATTATCCTCCAGCACATAAAAAGTACCGTCCTCGTCGCGGATCAGGTCGATGCCCGAGATATGCACATAGATATCGTAAGGTACCTTCAATTGGTACATCTCGCGCAAAAAGTGCGGGCACGAGTAAATGATATCAATAGGCACAATACCATCTTTTACAATAAACTGGTTATTGTATATATCCTTCAGGAAATGGTTTAGCGCGGTAAGGCGCTGTTTAATACCTTTTTCTACAAAAGCCCATTCGCTGGCGGTAATAATGCGCGGAATAATGTCGAAGGGGAAAATCTTTTCAATACCCTCGCCGCTGTTGTACACCGTAAAGGTGATACCCTGGCTCATAAAAAGACGTTTGGCCAGCTCCTCTTTTTTGTTCAAATCGTCGGCCGATTCCTGCGAAATATATTCAATTACCTTGCGATAATGTTCACGAACATTGTTGTCCAGGCCATACATTTCGTCCCAAACACCACCTATTGGGTTATATTTATCAAAATAAGCTGATTCCTGCATGTGAAATTGTGAAGATTTAAAGATTATTAATCAGTTATTTTTTAAAAATGTAATTTATGAAGTGTTTTTGATAAAAAAGGAAATTATTTTGAATTTTTTACGATTATTTTGATTGATTTTTCATTTTTCATAAAGTTTAGGTATTGATATGGCAATTTATACTGACAAAACTTATTTTAATGGCTGATTATCTTCACCTAAAATATTAGTGGCAGGCAGTATATTGTTGCATAACAACTGATACAATTTTCGTGTTATTTCAAATCATAAAGAAATATGGGCTGTTATATGTGACACTGTTATTGTTGGTTTCTGCTAACAATAATTGCAAATGGAAAAAAGGCGCGCTGCCCGCTAAAACAACGACAAACCTCAACGCAGTTGATACTACATCAGAGAGTTTCAATATATTCTTCAATAGGTTTAGCACCGATTCTGTGTTTCAAATATCAAGGATCGCGTTCCCGATAAAGTTAACGAAAATTGGCGGCGAAGGTGAAAGCGATACCACAAAATTTATTGAAAAAAGGTTGGTTGATTAACAAGGTGCAGCCAGTAAAACAAGTAATTGCCAAGCTAACACAGGCAGGCGGCCGCACCCAATATAATCCGGGTTCATTTTTATCCCTAACACCCCAATAATCGACGGCACCAATACCTTTGTTTTTTTTAAATAATATTCCGGTTTTGAGCATATCAAAAATATTCTGCTTAAATTGGTAGTAAGCTTACAATAAAGCCTGCCCTATTTAAACCATCCAGTTTCAAGCTTTTCGGTTTTTTTGAACATGAAAACTATTTTAGGTATTATCATTTTCCTGGTAAGTTACCGCTCTGCATCGGCGCAAACTTCTGTTTTGGCCGACAATGCCGACGATGGGTGTAAAGTGAAATTCGAAAAGATTAAGTCAAAAATCGACGCCAGGCGGAAAAAGTACGAGTTTAATGTTCAGGAATACAAAGATGGCATGTTTTGCAGCGAATGCGGCCGCACCAAAAGCGAAATTGAAGAACGTGCCCATTTAAGTTTTAGCCAGCATATCCGTGATGGCGCAACCCGTAACCGCCGGGCGCTGATTGCTACGCATGAGCTATATCACGACCTGTATATAGAATACATTATTGATTTTAACGACCTTAAAAAGGAATATGAAGATAAGTATAACGATTGTGGGGGCGATAATTCATCGCTGGCTTTGCAAACGATAACCGATCAGCAGTTTCAATTATACACAGTTGAACTTAATGGGGACACCAATCAGTATAACACGCAGTGGGAATTACTTCGAATAAATTATAGCTTTTATTATTCGTGGTTTATGAGCATCAGTATCACCAGATGGCAAAACACCAGGGTTCAGGTTATTCGGCTTACCGATAATCGTTATCAAACAGATGGTCGTGAAAATGCGGTTATAAAGGCCGGCAACATGCTGCATAATTATATGCAAACCTTGGCCGGCAATAAAAGCGATTTTTTTATGGAAACAGACGCGCAACCTACATGGCCCCTTAAGGGATCTTTAACCGCCAGAAAATAAGATAAGGGCTCCGGAGTTGCTATCCGAAGCCCTATCTTGTTTCACGTAGTTAAAGATTTATTATTTCCAATTAGCCCAATTACTTGCTCCCGCCCAGTTTGAAGTGCCAATAGCGCCGCGATAGGTAACCGTAGTAAAAAATGAATTGTTAAAATCATTCCCCGTAAAATCAGCGCCGTTTAAAGCCGGAGAGCCTTCTGACGGGGTGAGATCAGGTGTGCTGCCCGTGTACATTGCTTTAAGTTTAAAATCTGTTGACGCAATTATAACCGTGTTTTTATTAACGATATTTGTTTCAAATACCGTTAATTCAGGATCGGCGACTACAATGTAGTCAAGGTCGCGGGAAAAGGCACGCGCCGTCGTGTCTGATTGTACCAGGTTACTCCTGAATTCGGCATTATTATTACTTAAAATCACAGGTCTTGTTCTGGGGCATACCATGAACCCTCCCTGTGGATACTCGGCTACAATCGAATTCCTGATAGCAAGCCTGGTACCTTTGCGCATATATACAGCCTGGTTCAAATTAGTTTTTACCGTTTCCATCCCCTGCGGACCTATAATAGTCATATTTGTGACCACCGGACGGGTTAAGGGAGCATTGGCAGTTGGAACTTCATCGTTATAACTTTCAAACCCGTTTGCCCTTAAAGCCGGAGATGAGGCCTTGGTTCGATACGAAATCAAGAATTGCAGGTGGCCAGTATAACCAAGGTCAAAATCAAAATCGTCGTCTCCGTTATTGTACGCCAAAAGATGAGTGGCATTTACTGTTCCGCCTACAAATTGAAAGGCATCATCATTGGAGTATTTAACCATTACATTATCAACTTTTGTACCCAAGCCTACACTGGCCATTAACAGTCCGCTTGCTTTATCAACAACCCATTCGTCTTCGGCGGGCGGGTTTATGCCACCTGCGTATTCCAATCTCAAATAAGTAATAGAGCCCGAATTATCGGCAGAATTTGTACCGCCGTATTTGGTGTCGTCGGATACGGGCAAACCGGCAACATTACCTGTGCCGGTGTTGGTAGGCGCACTGCCTAAAAGTATTATCGCGCCCCAATCGCCGGGCGATTTTGCGGTAGCTGCAGACGTAAATATCACGGGTTTATCTGCTGTGCCATTAACAATTAATTTTGCCCCCTCGGTTATCACCAGTACTGTTTTCTTATCGGCAGCATCCTGTTTTTCGGCGTAAACGGTAATGCCCGCCGGAATAGTAAGTACTGCATTGTTTTTAACATAAACCTGCCCTTTTAAATAATAGTTCTTATTGGCATCCAATGTTACGCTGGTAGTAATGGAACCGGAGAGGGTATCGGTTTTCCGGCTGGTATCGGTATTGTTGTTAATTGAGTTTGAATCTTTTTTACAGGCACCAAAAAGCAAAATAGTTATTGACAGTAGTAGGGTAAATTTTCTCATAAAAAATCATAATTGTTTACCTACTAACCCGTTCTCATTAATTTTGTTTCGTTTAAATTAATAATTGCATTTATAAAACAAAAGGCCCGGATAAACTCCAGGCCTTTTGTTTTATTATCAAGTTAAAACAGCCTAGTGTTTTACATCATGAATTTCTTCTTCCCTGAACAATTTAGCGCTAAAGAAATCATTGTTCATGCGGGCAATGTTAGTAAGCTTGATCTCTTTAGGGCATTCAGCTTCGCAGGCACCGGTATTGGTACAGCTGCCAAATCCTTCTTCGTCCATTTGGGCCACCATTGATTGTACTCGGCTATAACGCTCTGGCTGGCCTTGCGGTAACAAGCCCAGCTGGGTAACTTTTGCAGATACAAACAACATCGCCGAAGCATTTTTACATGCTGCAACACAGGCACCGCAACCAATACAGGTAGCAGAGTTAAATGCCTCGTCGGCAATAACTTTCGGGATAAGGATGGCATTACCATCGGTTGTTACGCCGGTATTTACCGATACATAACCGCCAGCCTGCTGTATCCTGTCGAACGCCGAACGGTCAACTGCCAAATCCTTCACAACCGGGAATGCTGAAGCTCTCCACGGTTCAATCGTGATGGTTTCGCCATCATGAAAGGTACGCATGTGCAGCTGGCAGGTAGTAACACCACGCTTTGGCCCATGCGGGTGGCCATTGATATATAACGAGCACATACCGCAAATACCTTCGCGGCAATCGTGATCAAAGTTAATTGGCTCATCGCCTTTATGGGTCAAACTTTCGTTAACAACGTCAAGCATTTCCAAAAATGACATATCGGGCGAAATATTTTCAGCCTTGTAAGTCACGAATTTGCCCGATGTTTGAGCATTTTTTTGACGCCATACTTTCAGCGTCAGGTTCATATTTCCGTTACTCA
Source organism: Mucilaginibacter sp. P4_C11 (assembly GCF_056402115.1). Classification (NCBI taxonomy): domain Bacteria; kingdom Pseudomonadati; phylum Bacteroidota; class Sphingobacteriia; order Sphingobacteriales; family Sphingobacteriaceae; genus Mucilaginibacter; species Mucilaginibacter sp. P4_C11. The sequence continues at coordinate 7,814 of NZ_JBFUIA010000061.1, forward strand.
TCTCTTTAAGATTTTGTATCAAATGTTAGTATCAAGTAGTTAGTATCAAGTATCAAGTAGTTGTATTGGTTGTATGAGTTTTTAAGTCTTACTACTTGATACTATATACTTGCTACTGCGCAGCTACTAAGCATAATTTCGTTGCGATAAATGAACTGCTTCAAATACCAGTTGTTCTTTGTGTAAATCTTCCGGTTGGTTTTCGCCTTTAAATTCCCAGGCAGCTACAAACGCGAAGTTGTCATCGTCGCGCAATGCCTCACCATCTGGCGTTTGCGATTCAACCCTGAAGTGGCCACCGCATGATTCGTTACGCATCAGTGCATCATCAACCATCAGTTCGCCAAGCTCGATAAAGTCGGCAATACGGCCGGCCCTTTCCAATGAAGCGTTTACTTCTTCGTTTTCACCGGTAACAATGGCATTCACCCAGAAATCGGCTTTCAATGCCTGGATCAAACCTTTGGCTTTTGTTAAACCCTCTGCTGTACGGGCCATACCGCAATATTCCCACATAATGTGGCCAAGCTCGCGGTGATACTCGTTTACAGTTTTATTGCCTTTTAAAGCAAGCAATTTATTGATATAAGTTATTACGTCCTTTTTAGTAGCTTCGAAGGCAGGGTGCGTGGTGTCTACCTTTTTAGGGCCAAGTTTGGCCAGGTAATCACCAAGGGTAAAAGGGATCACAAAGTAGCCATCAGATAAGCCCTGCATCAAAGCAGAAGCGCCCAAACGGTTGGCGCCATGGTCGCTAAAGTTACATTCGCCCAAAGCATATAAACCAGGTACGGTTGTGCTCAGGTTATAATCAACCCAAAGGCCACCCATGGTATAGTGTACAGCCGGGTAAATACGCATTGGTTGTTTGTATGGATTTTCATCCGTAATCTGTATGTACATATCAAACAGGTTACCATATTTTGCCCTAACAGTATCCTCGCCTAAACGTTTGATGGCGTCGGCAAAGTCAAGGAATACCGCGAAACCCGAGCCTCCTACGCCCTTGCCTTCTGCAACCATTTCTTTGGCGTTACGTGAAGCCACGTCGCGCGGTACCAGGTTACCAAAAGCAGGGTATTTACGTTCCAGGAAGTAATCGCGGTCGTCCTCTTTTACCTGGTCGGCTTTAATTGTTCCTTTGCGTAACTGTTCGGCAATTTCTACTGTTTTTGGCGCCCAAACGCGTCCGTCATTTCTTAATGACTCAGACATCAGCGTTAACTTCGACTGATGATCGCCGGTTACCGGGATACAGGTTGGGTGAATTTGGGTATAGCAAGGGTTACCGAAGAATGCACCACGTTTGTGAGCCCTCCAGGCAGCCGTTACGTTTGAGCCGATTGCATTGGTTGACAGGTAGAAAACATTGCTGTATCCCCCTGTGCACAACAACACTGCATGACCTGCATGTGTATCAATTGAACCGGTGATCATGTTACGGGTAACAATACCTTTGGCATGGCCATCAATGGTAACCACATCAAGCATTTCGGTACGGGTATACATTTTTACCTTGCCGGCGTGTATCTGGCGGTTCAATGCCGAGTATGCGCCTAAAAGCAATTGTTGCCCTGTCTGGCCACGTGCATAAAACGTACGTGATACCTGCGAACCACCGAATGAGCGGTTATCCAGCAAGCCGCCATATTCGCGTGCAAAAGGAACACCCTGTGCTACGCATTGGTCGATGATATTTACTGATACTTCGGCAAGGCGGTATACGTTGCCTTCACGGGCACGGTAATCGCCACCCTTTATAGTGTCATAAAACAAACGGAACACACTGTCGCCGTCGTTCTGATAGTTTTTTGCAGCGTTAATACCACCCTGTGCCGCAATAGAGTGCGCACGGCGTGGACTATCCTGGAAACAAAAAGCCTTTACGTTATAACCAAGCTCGGCCAATGAGGCTGCTGCTGATGCGCCTGCCAAACCGGTACCTACAACAATAATATCGTATTTACGCTTGTTGGCCGGGTTAACCAGCTTCAGGTCAAATTTATGCTTGCTCCATTTTTGGGCTAATGGGCCTTCTGGAATTTTAGCATCTAAACTCATTTTTTTTATATTTTATATTAGTGAGTGGTTGGTTTGGTGAGTTGTGAGTGGTGAGTAGTGAGTTTGAAAGGGTGTTTATTTTCCAACTTAATCAACTCATTTAACTTAATTAACCATTCAACTTAATCAACCTAATCAACTCATTTAACTTAATCAACCTTTAACTACAAAATAGTAATATACTGGCATTGCGGCAAAACCCAGTGGGATAATTACTGCAAAAAACCAGGTGCCAATAGCATATACAATAGGTGTATATTTACGGTGTACCCAGCCCAGTGTGCGGAAAGCGCTCTGGAAACCATGCAACAGGTGGAATGATAGTGCACCCATGGCAATCACGTAAAATACTACATACCATAAATGGCTAAAGCTAAATACCACGCGTGCATGCAAATCTTTTACCCTTACAATTTCTACATTGTTTTCAACAGAAACAGAATGGTTAAAATCCTCCGAAACAGGTGTGTAAACAGATTCGGTTGTTTTGCCTGTTGCCAAGTCGGTGCGATACTCTTTAAAGCCCATTTCCTTGTCATTATGGTAGCGAAACCAAAAATCGCCCATGTGTATAACGATAAACAACAACAGGATTGAGCCCAAAAGGCCCATGTTTTTTGACGACCAGGTAGCATCAGATTTTGGCTGGATAGCATAACCCACCGGGCGTGATTTGCGGTTTTTAACCGTAATAATTAATGCGTAAAGCGCATGTACCGCTATAGACAGGTATAGGATATACGCAATTACTTCAATTGGTGCAAAATGTGTAAGAAAGTTGGCATACACATTAAAACCAAAACCGTTATCGTTGCTAAATAGCAACAGGTTGCCCCCAAGGTGTACAATAATAAAAGTACACAAAAACAAGCCTGTTAAAGCCATGATCAGCTTTTTGCCCAGCGATGAGTTAAAGGTTTGTTTAATTTCGCTCATTATGAATTAGATTTATTTGGGCAAAAGTATCTATTATATGCCAAAAGATATAAATGCATCCGGCTTATTAACCCCTAAAAAGTTATTTAGAATCAATCTAAGAAATTACAATATAATTACACAAAAATTACGGCGTAAAATAAGCTGTAAATGAAACGCGCGTTAGGCGATCGCGACTACTTTATCTTTCAATACGGCAAAAATTTTATCTGCCTGTCGGCTGTGGATGGCTATTTTACCGGTGAATTTACCAAATGACGGGAATATTGCCTGCCTGCTGCCAAACGCAAAGCAGGGTAAGGTTATGCTTTGCCTGCCTTTACCGCTCAGGTTTACACCAGGGTGGATGTGTCCGCAAAAAACATAACCGTCCGCGTTTTGCAGCTTATCGTCGGGCAAGGGATGGTGCAGCATCAGGAAGGGGCCAATCAATAATTCGTCATGCAGCTCGATATTGAGTTTTTGGTAGTTACTGTCGGCTATAATATCATGGTTTCCCCTTATGAGGATGATTTGCAATCCCGGAAACTGGCTGCGCCAAAGAATAAACCAATCCCAATCGTTATTCATATCGCTATGAAACAGATCGCCAAGAAAAATGAGTTTTTCGGGCTTGTGCTCGTGCACCAGGTCAGATAGCGTGGCCAGGTCGCTTTGTTCCATATCACGGGGCACAGCTATCCCTGCTTTGCGGAAGTGCCCCACTTTACCAAAGTGCACATCGGCTATTATTAAAGCTTTTTGCTGTTGCCAGTAAATGGCTTTTTGAGGGAGCAATAACAGATCCTGGTTGAGTAAATTAAAGGGAGTTGCCACACTAATCATCATAACAACAACAAAGTTATGAATTTATTTCGGGGGCAACTTGATAAGCTCTTGTAATTGAATGTACAAGGGTGCGGCTTAATTTTAATATTTTCAATCACTTGTAACACAACCTGATAATTAACCGTAATTAAATAAAATCAATTATATGAAAGCGCACCGCCTTTTAATTTTTTCATTTGCCTGTTTTATGATAGCCGCGTGTAAAGATGATAAAATTACGCCCCAACAATTACAGGGAACATACAAAGGTTCGTTCAAGAGTTTAAATACAGCATCCATGACCGATAGATCGGGCTTGCTTGACGGTACCGCCGAAATTGTTATCAGCGGTAATAATTACCAGGGTGGTTCCACAGCAGCACAAACAAGCAGGGGTAGTTACGTAATAGCAGGTAATGAAATAACCTTTACCGATAGCCTTGCCCATACCGCCAATTTCAACTGGAGTTTGCTGTTAAACGGCACATTTAAACAAAGCACCAAAGGCGATAGCCTGGTATGGACGAAAACCCTGGGCACCTACAACTTTATTTACACCCTTAAAAAACAATAGCCTTAGGTGCGTTATTGCTTTTTTTAAGCTATCTTATTTAATGTTAAGCAATGTTAACAGATGGTATTGATTGTTTGAAGTGTAATTAGCTTTACCTTCATCAATCAATTTAATATGAAACGTAAGCTTAAAATTGCCTTAGCACTAGTTGTACTATCATTAACCGGCATCATTGTATTTCAATGTTATTGGAGTATCAATGCCTACCAGGTAAATAAAAAAAGGTTTGATACCCAAATAGACATAGCCATGCAGCAGGCTCTGGATAGCTGCAAGAAGGATTACTTCGACTCTATCAGAATAATATTGGTAAAACGGCTTTCGGACCCGTCCGTTGTTATTAAGTTTGATACCCTTCGCGAAGCCGACACCATCCACAAACAAGTTGGGATAATGATTACCACAGCGCATACCGGATTTGGCGAGCCCTTTCACACAACTAATAATATCATTGATTTTTACCGCCAAAAAATAAATCATAAGGCAACCATACCAGAGGTGCTTACCGAAATGTCATTTTATGTGCCCTCTTTTATGAATAGCATTAATAACATATTGGAAATGGATGATATTATGACCCACCACGATGAAATTGATGCCTATTTAAAAGCCCATAGTAATGTGCCACGCGACAGCATTTTTGCTCATCACCAAATTGTTAAAAGCGGCATGTACGAAATGCCTAAGAATTACAGACAGGCCGACAGTTTAAAGCTGCATAACTATTATACTGCCGAATTAGAAAAAATGCACGTGTACTCGCCATTTGAATTAAGCTTTTCAACCATCCCGGCGGCATTGAGCAAGCCAAATTCAAACTATAGCCAAACCACGGAGTATCCATATTTTTACCACGGGTTTACAGAGCTTAACCATAATATTTTCAATCATTTATATACCAGCGCAAGATTTTATAACCCGCAGCGGGCAGTTTTAAAAAGTATGATGACGGTGTTGCTGTTATCGGTATTGTTGGTGCTGTTTACTATTTTCTGTTTCTACTATATTATAAAAACCCTAAACCAGCAAAAAGCGCTGGGCGAGCTTAAAGACGATTTCATCAATAACATGACCCATGAGCTAAAAACACCAATTGCTACCATTACCGTTGCTATTGAGGGAATGCAGAAGTATAATGTATTAAATGATCCCGAAAAAACACAACGCTACCTGGAAACATCCCGAAATGAATTGGCCCGGCTGAATGAGTTGGTGAGCAAAGTGCTTGATGTGGCCGCTTTTGAGAATAAGGAGGTTAAACTCATTAAGGAGAACATTAATATCGACGCGCTCGTAAATGAATTAATAACTGCAGAAAGATCAAAAACGGATAAGGCCACAACCATTACTTATAAAAATGAAGCAGGCATAATTGATATTACTGCCGATAAGCTGCATTTTAAAAATGTATTGATCAATATTTTGGATAATGCGGTGAAGTATAGCGCCCAACCTGCCATTATCAATATAACCCTAACCAAAAGTAATAATATGGCGGTATTTACTATTCAGGATAACGGTATTGGTATCCCTACAGCTCATCTAAACAGGATATTTGAAAAATTTTACCGTGTACCTACCGGTAACATACACAACGTAAAAGGTACCGGCCTTGGCTTAAACTATGTGAAATATATTGCAGAAGCGCATGGAGGCAGCGTAACCGTAAAAAGTGAAGTAAATGCAGGCAGCGAATTTATAGTATCAATTCCTTTATAAAATGGATAAAACACGCATCCTGTTTGCCGAAGATGAATTGGCGCTGGCCCACATAGTGCGCGAAAGCTTGCAAGAAACCGGCTTTGACGTTACTTTATGCGCCAATGGCGAACAAGCCCTGGCGAACTATAAAAACCACAAGCCCGATATTTTGGTGCTTGATATTATGATGCCCAAGATGGATGGTTTTGAGGTAGCTAAAAGGGTACGCGAGACTGACAACATTACGCCTATTATCTTTTTAACCGCCCGGTCGCAGCCAAAAGATGTAGTGGCCGGTTTTGAATCGGGAGCCAACGATTATTTGAAAAAACCATTTAGCGTGGAGGAACTTGTTGTGCGCATTAAGGTTTTGCTGAGCGACAACCGTTTATTAAGGCCCGCGCGGCAGGTAAAACCATTAAACGATAGTTACCAAATTGGCAATATCACTTTTACTCGGCTTAAAAATACCGTTCGGCAGGGTATCAACAACTGGCAGCTAACCAACCGCGAAAGTGATATCCTTAATCTGCTCTGTAAAAATCAGCATGAAGTAATCCCGCGCAAAATGCTGTTAGAAACAATTTGGGGCGACGACAGCTTTTTTAACGCCCGCAGCCTGGATGTTTTTATCAGCAAGCTTCGCGGCCATTTAAAGGCCGATCCCAACGTGCAGATTATTACGGTGAGAGGTTTGGGGTATAAACTGGTGTGGTAAAGTTATTATCAATAACTCGTAATTAGTCTATAATAAAGCGCCAAAGAATCTCTCCGTTTATACAACCCATTTAACCTGTCAAGTTTGTTTTAATAGTGCCGAGGTTGCATCGTTCCTATAAAAACACTAAAGCCCGGCTGAATTTCTTCAACCGGGCTTTGCTATATATTAAACGAAACTTGATATTATTTCTCGTCCTTTACTTCTTCAAAGTCAACATCAGTTACGGTGTCGCCATGATCTTGTGCGCCTGCGTTAGCTTCTGGCTGAGGCTGACCACCATCGGCAGCACCTTTGTACATCTCTTCAGATGCGGTTGCCCATGCAGCGTTCAGTTCAGTTTGAGCGGCTTCAATAGCATCAAAGTTTTTAGCAGCGTAAGCTTCTTTTAACTTAGCTAAACCAGCTTCGATAGGGGCTTTTTTATCAGCGCCAATTTTATCACCGTACTCTTTCAGTTGTTTTTCTGTCGAGAAGATAAGCGCATCAGCACCGTTAAGTTTTTCAACTTCTTCACGTGCTTTTTTATCGGCATCCGCATTAGCTTCTGCTTCGTCCTTCATCTTTTTGATCTCGGCATCAGTTAAACCTGAAGAAGCTTCGATGCGGATTTTTTGCTCTTTACCTGTTGCTTTATCTTTAGCAGATACATGCAATATACCGTTGGCATCAATATCAAAAGTTACTTCAACCTGAGGCACACCGCGGGGTGCTGGTGGAATACCATCCAGGTGGAAACGACCTATAGTACGGTTACCCGCAGCCATTGGGCGCTCGCCTTGTAATATGTGAATCTCAACAGATGGCTGGCTATCGCTGGCCGTTGAAAAAGTTTCAGATTTTTTTGTAGGGATAGTTGTGTTCGACTCAATTAATTTGGTCATTACACCGCCCATTGTTTCGATACCTAATGAAAGCGGGGTAACATCTAACAACAACACATCTTTAACTTCGCCTGTTAATACACCACCTTGAATAGCAGCACCGATAGCTACAACCTCATCAGGGTTAACACCTTTTGATGGAGTTTTGCCAAAGAATTTCTGAACAGCTTCCTGAATAGCAGGGATACGTGTAGAACCACCTACCAGGATAACTTCGTCGATATCTGATGTGCTGTAACCTGCATTTTTCAATGCTGTTTTACATGGTTCAATAGTACGTTTAATCAGGCTATCTGCCAGTTGCTCAAATTTAGCACGGGTTAAAGTTTTAACCAGGTGTTTAGGCATACCATCGGCAGCGGTAATGTATGGCAAGTTTATTTCTGTTTGTGCAGAACTCGACAACTCAATTTTAGCTTTTTCGGCCGATTCTTTTAAACGCTGCAAAGCCATTGGATCTTTACGCAGATCAATACCTTCGTCACTTTTAAATTCGTCAGCTAACCAGTCAATAATTACCTGGTCAAAGTCGTCACCACCTAAGTGAGTATCACCATCGGTTGATTTTACTTCAAATACACCGTCACCTAATTCAAGGATTGACACGTCATGCGTACCACCACCGCAGTCAAAAACTGCAATTTTCATATCCTTATGCGCTTTATCAAAGCCATAAGCCAAGGCAGCAGCAGTAGGTTCGTTAATAATACGGCGAACTTTTAAACCAGCAATTTCACCGGCTTCTTTAGTTGCCTGGCGTTGTGCATCGTTAAAGTAAGCAGGTACAGTAATAACGGCTTCAGTAACTTCAGTTCCTAAAAAGTCTTCGGCAGTTTTCTTCATTTTCTGAAGAATCATGGCCGAAATCTCTTGTGGAGTGTATTTACGGTCGCCAATTTCAACACGTGGGGTGTTGTTATCACCTTTAACCACTTTGTAAGGTACGCGTGCAGCCTCGTTAGTAACCTCGTTAAACTGGTTACCCATAAAGCGTTTGATAGACGAAATGGTTTTTGTAGGGTTAGTGATTGCCTGACGTTTAGCCGGATCACCAACTTTACGCTCGCCGTTATCAATAAAAGCTACAACGGATGGCGTAGTACGTTTTCCCTCGCTATTTGCTATAACTACAGGCTCGTTACCTTCCATTACAGACACGCAGGAGTTTGTTGTTCCTAAGTCGATTCCAATTATTTTAGACATATGATTGTTTTTTCTTGATTTTATTAAATTACTACAACTCCTATTTATCAACGTTTGTGCCAAACGCGTTTGGCAGGGCATATGGTCAGGATGACAATTATTGCGTCAGAAAAGTCATAAACTGTGGTGACAGGTTGGCAGAAATCGCTTCGTTGGAGGTGAAAGGAGAAAGGTAAAAGGCGAAAGGTTTGATTAAATTCTTAGATTAGTGTTATGAAAAATCTGCCTGTAAAGTTCAAGCGAAAAGAACAAAATAAAAACAAACCCTACAGTACCGCATTTATGGCTAAGATGCAGAGAAGTGAAAGCGATTTAAAATCGGGTAAAATAACCAAAATAGAACCGGCAGATATCTGGAATTTAAAATAGTACAAAACCTAATCAACTAACAAGGGCGTTGCCTGCGGCCGGGTCATCCGCTCATACTGCACAGGCCTTAGGCACCCTGGCCGGCAGGGAAATCGCTTTTAACTTTTTTAACCTGCGAGTAACTTGCTTCTAAACTCATCGTCCAAGGCTGCCCGTTTTCTTTTTTGTGGTTTACTGCTTTTAGATTCAGTTTCCCGTTCGATGATATTTAAGGCCATTTTTGCAATGATATTGTAATTCAAAGCCGAGTTCCCTTTCTTTTTGAGCGAATTGTCCTCTTTGAAAACCATATCAAGCGTCCAGTGAAGGTTGTTTTCGATAGCCCAATGGCTC
>NZ_JBFUIA010000062.1:0-15958 GCF_056402115.1 Mucilaginibacter sp. P4_C11
CACTTACAATAAATTATGATACTGATTATGTAAAAGAGAAAAAGGAAAATATAGATTTTTATAACTCAAAAGTGTTTTGGGAAGGATTTTATTTTATTGCTCTCCTAACATCTGGATTACTTTTATTTTTCTTAGGACTTTATTTTTGGTTTATTAAGATACAAAAGCCGCAAGATTTACTCTTGAAAATCCAGTTAGCGGAAGCTCAAAGAAACTTTGAAAAGACAACAACTGTTATTCCTACTGTAACATCACGAAAACATTTTGAACCTAAAGTATTACCCCGCCCGGAGGCAAGAAATTTAAGGTAAAAGGCTATTTCCTTTAAAAAAGGAATGACCCAAAATAACAATTATCAAATATTTTTAATAGATTCTACTACTGGTTCAACCGGGAATTATGCTACTCTTGATTGTGAAGGTATAGACTTAACTAATACATTTCAGGTTGCAGATATTGCAGATGTTTCTAAACGAAAAGATGCAATTTCTAAAACTATAACTTTTAAGAATTCTAAGAATAATGCTTTAGTATTTGGTAACCTTTCAAATCTGAATAGGGTAGTTGATGATACTGTTAATCTATCTTTTCTTTTCAACTTCAACATCACAAAAGATATAGATTGTCAGGTGTATGAAGGTAGTACTTTAATATTTGTAGGTAAGCTTCACTTTATATCTGCTAACCGGGATAAGTTGGGTAACATCACTTACGATTGTAGCATTAAAGGTTACTTAGTTGATTTCTTCAATAAGATTCAGGATAAGCTATTATCCGATTTGAATTTCACTGCTTTTAACCATACGTATGATATGGCAACCATCAAAAACAGTTGGTTCAATGTCTATCAAAAAAATGGTGTTACCGTTACTGGTACAACGGGACAGGGTTATGTTTATCCGTTGATAGATTACGGTACATCAGTGACCCCGGATACTGCTTTTGATAATAAGATTGATTACGGTTCTTTTCGCCCTGCTTTATACTTGAAAGAATATTTCAATGCCATGTTCAATCAATCAGGGATAACTGGTAATTACCGTTATACGGTAACAGGTTCAACAGAATTTGTTGATGAATTTAATAAGGCATTAATGCCGAACGGGGATTCAGATTTTAGTTATTCCAGAACACCGGGTGTAATATTTGAGTTAGCCAAAACTATCAATCCACAGCAATATAACGCCAACGGGCAAACATCGTACGATTCTGTACATTCCAGAAATGAGTTCAATCACTTGGTTGTTTTTGATACCATTATTAGCGGTGCAGATGACCAAACGATTATCAATCCAATTTTAGCGGATGATACCAAAATAACTATCGACAATAAGATTAACACAACTATTACAGCTACTGCAAATGTGGTAACCGCATTGGTTGCGGGTAATAAAGCCAATGTAAGGTGTGTTGTTGAATACAGAAGTGACCCCAACGGGCAATTTGAATCAATTGGGGAAAGTAATAAAAGTTATACTTGGGATTATTCACAACCACTTTTTACTTATCAATTTCATCCTGATACTTTTAACGTATCGTTTACACATCAGTTTGATGTAGGTGGACAACTGGCTTTGTTAATCTTTATGGATAATTACGATGATGATAGCAACGTGACCGTTAATGTTATCAGTGCTGATTTGAAAATTGGTAGTGCTGTAGCATCATCAACGGTAACACTTAATTTAGGTGATACAGCGGTATTGGTTGGGCARAATAGCCAAAAAATTAAACAGGCTGATTTCCTGAAAAGCGTTATACAGATGTTTAACCTTTATGTGTATCCCGACCCGGAAGATTCCCACAATATCATTTTTACCCCGTACAATGATTATTATAACAGTTTTACAGCAGCCAATATCATTAATACTGCTTTAGATTGGACTGATAAAATAGATAATGCAAGTTTTACACAAACACCTGTTTCTGATATTTTCAATTTATACACCTTCAAGTTTAAGGAAGACACTGATTTTTACAGCAAATTCTATAAAGACAAATATGGTGATACCTATGGTAATTTAACCATTACAGGTACCACAAACGGTTCGGATAAATCAATTGAATTGATATTTGGTTCAACCCCGGTAGCTTCATACAATGGGCGTAATGTACCTTGGTTATGGGAATTGAATACTGATAATACTAAAAAAGCAAAGGTAACTGTACCACGTATTTTATTTTACAATGGCTTAATCAATTGCCCTTCTTATGAAGTAGGTAAAATTCAGTTAAGTGCAGCAACCCAAACCTATTATTTCAGTTCAATTGATTCAGCCCACGTATCAGGCTATACTTTTACCCAATATGCCGAAGCAAACGAATATACATTGAGTTCAAATAATGAATTTGTTGATTTAACCTTTGGTCAGCCCAACGAAGTGTTTTATACGTCTGGTGGTATCCTTAATAACTTTGGTTCTGGTAAAAAGAATTTATATGATAGGTATTATGCAGACCAGTTTGCGGAATTACAGGATAGTAACACCCGAATTATTGAAACTACCGCTTACCTGAATGAAATTGATATCCAAAATCTTGATTTCAGAAAGCCCATTTATTTTAATAGCGTATTAGGACACAACTATTTTAAACTTTTATCGGTTGAATACAGCAATTCAAATCAACCTTCAACTATTAAGTTGCAAATAGCTTATATTAACGATTCGGCGGTAATAACTGATGGTTTTTGGAATGATATCTATGCAACCTTTGTCAGGAAGAATGATTGTACTACTTCTGGTTATACAGGTGAAGCTTTATATTATTTAGTTTCAGTACATAAGTACAATAGTTTGGTATCTGTAGCGGATGCAAACGCTATGGCTGCAAATGAAGCTGCAACGTCCGGGCAAACTTATGCTAACGTTAACGGAATTTGTGTTTATACTGGTACCACTTTTAGTTTAGGATTTGCAAACAACCCAACAGTTGCTACTTCAATGACAGGCAGAACCAATTTTGTAACCAGTAACGGTACATTGAATAGCGGTGTAACAATATTTAGCTATGCCGGGGGTAACGCTACAAGAAATATCAGCGCTTATTACGGCAATGATGCTTATTGGTATCAGACCAATACGCAATCAACTATTATCAATTCAGGAACTACAGCGTCTTTAACTGGTATGACTTACGATGACTATTACCTAACAGGTTCGACCAAATATTTAAGTTGTCAGGTTGCGAACGATGGACACACCACCTATATTAATTATAAAATCAGTGACCCAACACCACGTATAGGTACCGTTGTAAAAGATTCAACTGGTACTTCACTGGTTGCCGATGGTTGGTATTCAGACGGTACAAACGGTTACAGCGTGGTAAGCGGTGCTATTGCGGAAATTCAAAGCTGTAGAGGTTTACCGCCAACAATATCTTAACTCCCGGCTTAAATTACTATTTAATAGGATTGCCGGATCCCGGCAATCTCTTAAACCAATATTTTAATATGCTTCATAAAATCGCCCTTCCTCCTGGAAGGACGGTTTTATCTTAAACCTACCTGAATCTATCCCCAATAGCCTATTTCCTCTCAAAAGAATTGGAAATGCCAGATAACGGAGAAGAAAAAATATTAATAAATGTTGGGTTGAATACCGAAGAAGCTAATCAGGGTATTCAGGCTTTAAACCAAAAGATTCAATCAGTTAGTCAGCAGGATTTAGGTACTACTAATGTTAAATCCTATAAGCTTCAAATAAGGGAGTTGACCGCCGACCTGCAAAAGATTGAACAGGTTCAGGGCAGAAACTCACAGGCTTTTAGGGACGGGGCTAAGGAATTAGGGCGTTTAAAGTTAGCTGCAAGGGATTTCAAAGACCAGATAGAAGCGTATGACCCTTCAAATAAGTTAGCAGGTATAGCCAATATTGCCAAAGGTGCAGCGGTTGGTATGACTGGTGCGGCGGGCGCAATGGCACTGTTTGGTTTGCACGGGCAAAAAGCCGAAGAAGTAATGTTGAAATTACAGGGAATCTTAGCTTTATCACACGCCATATCTTCAATTCACGAAATTAGTTCAGGTTGGCGTTCATTCATCAACGTTTTAGGTTTAGGCACAACAGCAGCCAAAGCACAAACAGCAGCGGTTGTTGAAGGTGCGGTTGAACAGGTTGCAGCAACCGAAGCAGTAACAGTAGCCATTTCTGAACAGCAGATAGCATCAGAGCGTTTAGCAGCAGCTAACGAAGCTGTTAATCAACTTAATTTAGATTCAGAAGCAGCTTTATTAGCTATCAAAGCCGAAGGTTTAGATGCTACTATAGGAATGACCGGGGCTGAACAGGCTTATTTAGAAACTATGGCTGCAAAAACAGCAGCAGTAGCAGAATTAGCAGCAGCCCAAACCGCTTATGATGCAACCTTAGCAACGGGTACAGCAGAATCAGTAGCAGCCAGTGAAGCTAATATTGCTCAGGCAGCAACACAGGAATTAGTAACGGTAGCCGAAGAAGCTTCAACAGTTGCAGCGGTTGGTTTTGGTACAGCCTTAAAAGCTATCGGTATTGGCTTAGTCATCAGCTTAATCGCCTATATGGTATCAAATTGGGATTCTTTAAAGAAATCAATTGATAACCTTTTCCCTTCTTTAGGTGGTGCCAAAGGCTTATTTAAGGAAACTATGGAAGTGGTTTTTGGTTTGGGCAACGTCCTTATCAAATTCTTAAAGATTCCAATTGATGAAATCATAGCCGGGGTTAAAATCTTAATTCACGCTTTATCTGGTGACTTTAAAGCAGCGGTACAGGATTTCAAAGATGGTGTAAGCCAGATTGCCAGTGATTTAAATGTAGTTGATAACTACAAAGAAGGTGCTTCAAAAAAGGCTGCAAAGTATGCGGAAGAAGAACGTATAGCCAGAGTTAATAATGAAATCTTGGCTAATGAACGTATCATCAAAGAGCGTAAAGCCCTTGGCGAAGATACCACTGCTTTAGAAATCAAGAATCAGCAGCTTAAAAATTCGGTACTGGATAAGGATGCGGACGATTATAAGAAGAAACTGGCAGATGGGTTATCTGAAATTACGGTAATCCAAAATACGGCAATCAAGAAAAGACAGGATGAAGCGGATAAACTACGTAAAGCGGCGCAACAAAAGGCTGATGCACTTAAAAAGGCTGAACTGGATAAACTTAAAGCCGGGAATGATGCAGCGTCTAAAATAATCTTGGGAGGTTTAAAATCTCAACGTGAAATAGAAATTTCCGATGCAAATTTTAAGTACAAATCTTTAATAGCTATCGCCACCAAATACGGCAAAGATACCAGTCAATTAAAAGAGGCGCAAGGTATTGAAGAAGCCAGAATTAATAAGAAATATGCAGACCAGATAAAGGATTACTTAGAAAAAGCTGATGACGAAACATTAACTGATTTTGATAAGAAACGTAAAGCCATTTTAAAGGATGCTGAAAGTGCTTTAAAGAACGCTACCCCGCAAGAAAAGAATAAGATTATTCAATCACAAACCTTTCAATTAGGTAGAGTAGATAGTGCCGAAAAGTATTCAGATGCGGCGGATGCAGCACAATTAAATGAAACTAAAGTAACCGATGCCAACCGGGCTAAAGTTGGTAAAGTTCTTGACACCCCGGAGCAACAATTTCAAAAAGAGCAGGCTATCAGGAATGCAAAACTGGCAACCCTTACTGCTCAATATCAAAAGGAACGGGACTTGGCAGCGTATAACTATGATAAGTTACAACAGTTAGATGCCGACTATCAAAGGAACAGCCACGATTTAGAAGATGAAGCGACTACCGCTAAAATTGAATTAGCGCAAAAAGAAAAGGATGCCAAATTAGCTACCTATCAAGTAATTGGTGATGCTTTGCAGGGTGCAGCAGATATCGCCGGTAAAACGACAGTTGCCGGGAAAATATTGGCGGTTGCTTCGGCTACCATTAGTACATATTTATCTGCCGTTAAGGCTTATGAATCCGTTGTTGGTATACCGTATGTCGGGCCGATATTGGCACCGATTGCAGCAGCTACGGCGGTTGCAGCAGGTTTTCAAAGTGTAAAATCAATCTTAGCTGTTAAGGTACCGGGTTCAACTGGTGGCGGTTCTGGTTCGGCACCTTCTTATTCGGCACCACAAATTAATTCAACGGTATTGAATCAGGCTCAAAAGGGTGTACAACAAGTTCAGGTAGTTAATCAGCCAGACCCTAAAAAGCAAGAACCATTAAGGGCGTTTGTGCTCGAAAAAGACATTACATCAAGTCAGGATAGAGCAAGTTATTTGGATAGACAATCAACTATATAAAAATTATTTGTTATGCTTTGATTTATAAGTTGTTGTTGTTATTTTTATTAAAACTTAACCTTATGGACTTAAAACTTTTTATCCCGGTTGCTTTAGTTATTTTATTGAAAATGTTCTGCTTTTTGTTAGGATATTTAACAATAAGATTAGGGTATTCCCTAATTTCAAATGGCGTTCAGGGTAAATTTAAATTCACGTCTGAATTTAAAGGAGCAAAGGCAGGGTTAGCCAGTTCATCGCCGGGTTTATTGTTTGTTCTATTAGGAGTAATCTTAATCGGATACGCTATGTATGTAAACAAAACTTACGATATCGATTATACGCCGCCAGACACTTCAAAAAGTGATGTGATTTATCACCCTCCTATAATCAATACTGAAAGTAGCCCGGTTGTTAAGGTAATTAGTACTACCCCGCCTAACGATAAGGGAAAGAAGGGGGTGTTAGAATATCAAAAACTTTTTGATGTAGGTTTTCATCAATATGTCTTGCGGGATTTTAAGAGCAGTATTGTTAATTTAACTGAATCTTATAAAATGAGACCGTATTTTAAAACTGCATTTTATTTGGCAGCCAGTTATAGTAATTTAGGTAACAGCGACAGTTGCCGGAAGTATTCAGTACTTGTAATGATGGAAAAAGACACGCTCGCAAGTCAATTCCAAACGGAAAGCATAAATATGTATAATTCTACCAATATAAAGGCAGATAAGCCCGGACATATTCACCTTGGAGGGGGAGCGGTACCATTTCCATAAATTTATTATTGTTTATCAGCATATTAAAATTACAAATTGTTATGTTTCAGTTTGTGAATTTTATAGTTTAGATATAAGAAACTGAAATGTGCATAGTACCCGCCATTAATCCTAATCCTTCCCAAATTAGTTCATCTCCTTGACTCCACCTAAATTCGAATACCTCATTATGTTTCGAGATTTCTAACTTACAATTTGTCACTAATTTGTTGTTTGTTTCAATATATCTGCATTCATATATTCCTTTAACTCCTTCATTGTCATAGGTTATTTTTCGGGCAATTTCGCTATCTATATAATAGTGTTTTTCCTTTTTTTTATTTATTGGATTTATTACATCGTGTAATAAATCTGTATTGGTATAAATACCATTAAGTAAATTACCATTTTCTAAAATCTCATAAACCTGAATGCCGTGGGTTGTTTTCATATATATTGTTTTATCTCCGAAGTTAATAAAAAGCATATGCACTAAGCCCAATATTTACCCGCTTAATTCCTATTACCGGGTATATGAAATTACCCGTAATTGAACTTAAAATAAATGAACTTGAAGATTCTTATGTATCAGCAATTTCAATTGTAAATTCCCCGGCTACTGAATCCGATTTTCTAAGCTTTAGTCAGGTTCAGAACTTCGCTGTTAATGATGAAAAGTTTGAGTTGTTGGGCTATGCAATGCAAGCGGATAAACCAATTTTCCGTACCAGCCCTTCCGGTAATTATTACGCTGTTTTCAGTAAGCATACCATCAGGAAAATAGCGCAGGTATTTGCGCAAAAAGGATTATTCAATCAGACCAATATTGAACATTCTGCTATCCCGGCAGATTCTTTCGTTTTTCAATCTTACTTAGTTGATGTAGATAAGGGTATCAACGCCCCCAAAGGATTGCCAAATCTGGACGGCGGTTGGATAGTAGGCGTAAAAGTCTGTAACCCCGAAATCTGGCGGGAAATCAAAAAAGGTACTATTAAAGGCTTTTCAGTAGAAGGTGTTTTTGGTTTGTTCCCAACAAATCAATTAAGTGACGGCAAATCTGATATCGAAGATTTAGACCTCCAAAAAGCAATCAAAGAATTTAATACTGCACTTGAAAGAGTGAATAAAATTAAAGGGTAACAGCAATGTTCCCGAAGGGTAATCAAATTATTCCTTCGGGATTCCTATTACCAATATAATAACCAACAAATGAATAAAAACGAAGCAATATTAGCTATAAAGAACGCTACCAAAGCAATCACTATGCTTTTTTCCACTAAGGAAGAAGAAGCGGAATTTGAAGCGGTAAAACGTGTTGATTCTGATGAATTAGTTGATGTACAGGGCGAATTAGTACCGGGTACAGCAGTAAGCGTATCAAGTGCAATGGGTTCACAGGCAGCAGCCGATGATACTTACAATTTAGCCAACGGTGTTGAATTTTCAACCAAAGGTGGCAAAATAGATAAAGTAATAAAAGCCCCTGCCGAAGCAGCACCAGTTGCCGAAGACCCTAAAGAAGTTGAGGCACCTGTAGAAGGTTCACCAGAAGAAGAAGCAACTGAAACCCCGGCAGAAGAAGCTAAAGAAGATGCAGCACCAGTTGCCCCGGCGCCAGTAGCACCAGATAATACCGCAGCTATCGCTACACTGGTTCAAAAAATCACTGAATTGGATACGATGATTAACACCATCAAAACCGCCTTGGAAGGTAAAGCATCAGCGCAAGCTATGTCAGCCCTTGGCGAACAGTTTAACGCAATCAAAGGTGCTTTTGAGGTACTATCAGACACCCCGGCAGAATTTTCTAAAGTAGATAAATCATTAGAAGCGAAAGAGGATAAAGCCAACAAATTGAATGCACTTGCATCAATCTGGACTAAAAAATAATAAACATAAAAGGTATTCAACAAAGCCTTTTAGCTATCCCGGCAGGGATATAAAAATAACGAGATAAGAGAAAACGAAAAATGGGTTTTAACATTTCAGCATTACCACAGTACGTAGACCAAACTTCAAAAACACTTTTGGTTGATACGGTATTCGGTAACCAAACTGCAACAGTACTTAAAAATGCAGGTTCAGTAACATTAGGCGTAAAAGGACAATACGCATTACAATTACTTTCAACAGATGTAGCATTACAAAATTCTACAGGTTGCGGTCGTACACCATCAGGTAACGCCAACTTCACACAAGCAATCATAACTGTTTACCCTTTAAAGGATGAACAAAACCTTTGCCCTAAACCGTTGGAGAATGCTTGGATGGTTCAGTACCTAACAAAGGGACAGACTTATACCGAAGCATTGTTTGCAAACGAAATTATGCAAGCCAGAGCAGCTAAGATTGCTCAGGAAAACGAAAAGCTTTTGTGGCAAGGCGATACGGTAGCACAATCAGGTTCTACCACTTTAGGTAAATTCGATGGTTTCATTAAGCAAATCGGTGCGGGTGCTTACATTCCTTTAACTGGTGGTACTATCGCTTCTGGTGCAACTGTAATTGAAAAATTGCAGGCAGCATTCTTAGCAACCCCTTCAAAAATCACTGAACAGGCTGATGCGGTTATCTTCGTAGGTACCGATGTATTCAACGAATACAATGTAGCCTTGGCTAACAAAAACATCTACAAACCTACCGAAGACCATTACTTATTCGGTACTTCAATGAAGTTAGTTCCGGTTGATGGTTTGAACGGTACACGTAAAATCTACATCGGTCGTTTACGCTCATTCCAGATGGCAACCGACCTTTTAGGCGAATCCGAAAAGGCAACTATGGAATATTCAATTGAGACCCAAAACATCTATATGGATTTCCATTATGCACTTGGTGTAAAACCAGTGTATGTAAATGAAATTGGCGTAGCTACTGTATAAGCAGATAATAATAAAAGATGATTGATAACGGGGTTGCACAAAATGGTGCAGCCCTCTAATTAATCTCAATTCAAGAGAAAAATATATATGGCAAATTTATGCGGAAGCGTAGTAGCTTATACAAAACAGTGCGGTAGAGGTATTTCAGGTGGTGTTGGTAAAATGTGGATTATATCTGCTAATGACCTTGGCGTAATTTCAGGTTCAACAGAAGCTTATGCTTTTGCCTCTGGTTCAACAGTGGTTTCAAACATTGCTTTGGCAACCGGTAAAACCTTTGTTAGCGTAGGCTTACTAAAAGAATCTGTATCATTTAAGGGTACAGCAAAAAGAGATAGTTCAACTGGTTCTTTCGAGAATCAAACAGAAACTTCAATTACTATTTCAAGTATTTCAGACGTTGCTAAAACTTTCATCGATTCATTACTACAGGCACCAGTTGCTATTTTAATGAAGCTAAGAAGCGGTACTTATGTAGTTACTGGTTTAAATGGTTTTACCGAACTAACTGATATTGATGAAGCGTCAGGTACAAAAAATGGTGATATGAACGGTTACATTTTGAAGTTTTCAGGTGTTCAGGAATCGTTAACTTCAACAGTAGACCCTTCTTTAATTGCTACAATCGTAGACAAAGTTTAACGTAAACAAGTTAATAACCTAATTAGTTAGGCAGCCTTTATCCTTAACCGGGTAAAGGCTTTTTTATTGGAAAATGAGCGATTTATAAGTTAAAAATAAAACTTTTTACCATTCTGCCATATATTGTCTATGCTGTTTTATTATTCCGTACAACCGCCGTCAAGGACAGTAGGTGTCAACACAGAAATTTGGGTTCAGACTTTTAAACATTTGAGCAAAGTTACAAATTTTGGTAATTATGAATTCGATTACGTCATTGGTGACAAAACCGTTAAACTGGAAGTCATTTTTTCCTTTTTTGAAATTACAGTACTGAACGACTGTTTGTAACGTGCCCATTCTTTCTAAGCCTTTATCCTTAACCGGGTAAAGGCTTTTTTATTTCCCTCAAAGTCTTATTTCCTGTACAAACAGGCAGGAATGTTATTAATAAATAAAAGCAACCAGAAAACAGATTTAATCTTCACACTTACGGAATTAACCACTATAGTTAGCCCGGTTTACTTGTTGGTGCTTACCAGCGATTTCAACCGGACAAAATCCCGATTCATTTTACCGCTTAATATCAGTTCAAACCTTTCGAGGTATGACCACTTCAAAGTTGATACTTCAATCTTCAATGACTTGGATACTGGCTTATATACCTATGCTGTGTATCAATCCGCAACATCAACTACTGATGAAACTGTTTTGGGCAATCCGGTTGAAACAGGTAAAGCTAAAATAATAGCCCCTGCCGTACTGGTACAGCCAATAATCTACAAATCAGATGATACTTCTGATTTCTATACCTACAAATCAATAAATGACTAAAAAAACGGAAGCAGCAAGTGAGAGGGATTTAATTAAGTTCAATAGTCACGTTACCGAATTACCCATAGAAGTAATAAATTCTACCAGTACAGACAGGTTCGTTCCTTACGGACTAAATAATCTGTATCCTAATTTCTTACTTAAATTATATAATGAATCCCCGCTTCACAAAGGTATAATCAATTCCAAAATTGATTACATCATAGGCGATGGTGTAACCGTTAAAGGCGGTGATACCGCTGTTATATTAAAACCTAATGCTAAAGATTCTTTCCCGGAGTTCATCAGCAAATTAGTTAATGATTACCTAATATTCAATTACTATGCGGTTGAAGTGGTTTATAACAAGTTGGGTAATCCAATTCAGTACAATCACGTACCCGCCCACAAAGTAAGATGTAACCGTGACCGCTCTAAATTCTGGTATAGCAATGATTGGTTTAGGGAGCCAAATATTAATGTAAGTTATGATTACTGGAAACCGGGCATTAATGCAGATTGTACCAATAAGCTGTTTTTCTTTACCTCTTATTCACCATCAGTAAATAATATTCACCCTATACCCGATTATTCAGGGGCTATCAAGTCTTTGGAAACTGATATTGCTATCAGGGATTTCCAGATTAACAATATTGAAAACCAGTTTTCGGTATCATCAATCATTACCTTTTTTGGTGGTATGCCCAATGATGAAGTTAAACGTGAAACAGTAAGAAAGATAACCAATGCTTATACCGGGGCAAACGGTGGTAAAATGATTATTGGTTTTGAAAATAAAGATGGACAGGCACCAGATGTAAAAAATATTGCACCTTCTGAATGGGAAAAAGCTTATATAGAAGTAAAAAAAGACGTTTTACAAGATATTTTAACCGCTCACAGTGCCGTATCACCTTTGTTATTTGGTATCAAGACCGAAGGACAATTGGGCGGTGCTACCGAACTTGAAACAGCGTATGAAATCTTCAAAAACCTATTCGTTAAGAACCGTAGGAATGAACTGGAATCAGGGTTAAATAAGCTTTTCGCTGATGCCCAAATCGGTGAATTGGAATTTAAAGATAAGGGTTCTTTGTTTTCGGCAACCTTATCTGATGTAATGAAAATGAAAACCTATACGGTAAACGAAATCAGAGCGGAAGCAGGATTGCCGCCACTTTTAAACGGTGATAGGTTAATTGATGAAGTTAAGCCAGTACCAACACAAGAGCCTACCGTTACAGGTGAATTACCTAAAGTTGATGCTACTGGTTCAGTCGCCCCGGTGGTTGCAACACCTGCTAATACCAATTCAACAGCCCCGGCTAAACCCACTGGCTTTAATTCAGATGTTACGATGAACTTTCAACACTTAACCGATGACGATTTTGAAAAGGTTAAACACATTGGTTCAGCTAAACAGGATTTCAGGGTATTCAAAAAGTTGGATTATAATATTGAAAATTTTTCAGATGTAAAAGCCATTGAACTACAGTTTGATGATGATAAAGATATAGCTGATTACCTGATTAAGAACGGTATCAAGAATATGACCATCGTTCAAATTAAAGCAGCTATCCGGAAAGATTTAGGTATAGCAGTAACCGCAGCAGATTTGAAGAAAGTAATTCAGGGTTTAGAAGATTCCGGGGTTATCAATAAATCAGATTTGGATAAAGGCATAACCATTAAACCAACTGAAAAATCAATGCAGCCTGCTTTGGAAAACATCAGAAGGGTAGAAGTAAGGTATTCATACGATGGCGTACAAGATGACCGCAACAGACCTTTTTGTGCCAAACTTTTGGCTAATGATAAATACTATTCCAGAGAGGATATACAGCAAATGAGTTCACTTTTTGGCTATGATGTTTTCGCTTACAGAGGTGGCTTTTATCACAACCCCGCAACTAATACAACTACCCCTTACTGTAGGCACCGTTTTGTTGCACACAGTGTAGTTAGAATTACCCCGGAAGGAGAATCAAACAATGATTAAAGTATTATTTATCTCTGAACAAACAATAAAGGATAACAGCGTAATTGAAACCAATGTCGATTCCAAAATAGTATCCAACACAATTTTAGAGGTTCAAAATTTGGAATTGCAGCCAGTATTAGGTAAAGACCTTTATACRGCGATAGCTAATGAAATTGTATCAGCATCAACCATTTCCGGGTACACCATTACAGCGGTTAATCAGGAATTGTTAGATGATTACATCAAACCATTTTTGATATACGGTACGCTTAGTTATGGCTTTATCCCGTTGCACTATAAGGTTACCAATAAAGGTGTAAACCGCAAGAATGATGAACGGGCTACTACGCTTGATATAAAGGAACTGGAAGCGGTTAAAGATAATTACGATACAAAGTTCAGTACATATAAGCAAAGGCTTAAAAAGCACTTAGAAATCGATTTAAATGAACCTGATAACTGTTCAACTGATAAGGTTGATAGTACTGGTGAAGTTACTGGTTGGTACTTACCAGATAATGAAGTTAACCTTTCAGATTACTTTGAAAGTTTAGCCAATAAAACCGGGTTTTATTCCGGTTACTATCGAAGCAGATTTTAATTGCTTCTGCCTATTTCCCTATCAATGCTAACGACTAATCAAATCAAGGTAAGGCTTATAGATTTTTTTGAAAATCACGCTCAGATAAACACTGTAGTGTACGCTGATGATTTTGATTTTTCGGCATATCCAAATCTGGTTTACCCGGTAGTACATATTCAATCAGTCAATAGCCAGATTACAGGTAAAGAGGTTATCAACAGCTTCAAATTTATGATTGCTGATATGGAAGACCCGCAAAATCAGGATTCCGAAGATGAAATCTGGAATGACACTCAATTGATAGCTGATGACTTTTTAACCTTTTTCGGTGATGATGATTACCCTGATTTTTTGATGGATACCGACACCACTTTTCAAAGGTTTTCGGAATCTGGAACAGACAGAACAGCCGGGGTAGTATTTACCGCAAAGGTTAGACAGACCAGAGAAATAAACCCGTGTACTATCCCTACACAAGCCAATATAAGACCTATAGTTTTTGAGGGCTTTACAAGCCAATTTGACTAACAAATGGATATAAATAATTACGTAAGTGGTATAACCGCTTCAATAACAAACCAGAATCAGAAGTATGCTATAACACCCGCAATAGTGGGTAAAGCCTTTACTGATTTGGCAGCTTTAACCCCGAATATTAATATGGTTGACACCTATGCATTAATGATAGCAAAAGGTACACCAACTGTATCAACAGCAATTTACCGGGTTAAAAACGATGAAAATAAGAGTTATAGCAATTCGCTGTACTTATGGTATCCAGATGGTAAAAGAATCTGGATAGCCTCAACAGATGATAATTAAAAAATGAGTAAAGGATTTCCAACAACTTCAACAAACCCTTCATTGGTATATGGTGGGTATAAATTTATGCTTGAAAAAGAGGGTAAACAATATATAGCAGGTAGTAATACTGATGCTGAATTTACTTACCCAAAATCAGGAATTACCGCATATAAACAAGCATTACCACATACGGCAACGGTATTACCATCTCCCGGCAGAGCAGGTTATATAAACGGATTTAGTGTTTCTGCCGATGGCCCCGTAAGATGGCTTGTAACAGGCTCAGGAGGTAATTTCACAACCAGTGCGGCAGGACAGGCTATGAGTGGAACTGTATTTGGTTTCGAAGGAGTTTTTGGCGCAAACGGAGGTTCATTATATGTACCTGTAGATAAATTACTATATGAAGGCGGCAATATGACTATTTCGGCAAAAGTATTAGGTAACACTGGCGATACCATTCCTTATTTTGATACTTTCATCAACTGGACAGAAATTACAGCAGATTTCAATTACAATGCAAAGTATACTATGGTTGTAATAGGTGATTCTATCACATATAGCAATATGGGTAATGATGCAAACGGTAAAACATATACCGGAAATAATCTTTGGGCATTTCAAGTTCGTGATATGCTCAGAAATTCAGGAAAGGATGTCAGATTGGTTAATAAAGGTTTCGGTGGTGCAGATTCTTATGTAGCCAGTTTAGCGGTTGATTCAAATAGCATCTATGATGGTATTAGCGGAGATTTATTTATAATATCCTTACAAACTAACGATTACGGTGGCGGGGCAATAAGTACATCTGCACATACAGCAAATATTGCTAAAATTGTTGCACATATAAAAAGGGATAACCCTAATGCAAGTATTGTATTAATGAACTGTTCGGCAAGAGATTTTGGTAATACAAATCAAACTACCTTACAAACCTACAGAGATGCTTTGAGAAGTTGGTATAATGCTTATAACGGCGGTAACCCTCGTGCGGCTGATTTATGGTTTTATGACCAGTCACAGGCATTTTCATTAGCAGCGGTTGCATCGGGAGACACAAATTTTACACTGACAGAACGTGTTGTTACTGGTGCAAATAGCGGTAGGTTGCATCCATCAGGTTTAGGTCAGGGATTATTATTTCAAAATACAAATGGTGATATTGATAATAACATTCCTTCTGGACAAACATCAGGGATAGGTACAGTAGTTAAATTAACTAATTTCTATCAAAAAACTTAAATAAGGCTGTTTAGC
>NZ_JBFUIA010000063.1:0-15741 GCF_056402115.1 Mucilaginibacter sp. P4_C11
TGCCTGAACTGCGTTCAGCTTCATTTAAATGGCTTTCCAATTCTGCCTCAAGAGCGGCATCAAGGAAACTTTTTAGCAACGGCGCAAACGCACCATCCTTCCCGTAAAGTGATTTGCCCGAGCGGAGTTGCTCAAGGGCATTCTTTTTCATTTGCTCGTATTCGAGCGATTCTTCTTCTCTCTTCATCTTAAACTGTGTTTTAAGTTAACGTTTAACTCTTGACACAGTTTATTTTACACCCTCCCTTTCACCTTTCACCTTTCACCTTTCACCTTTCACCTTTCACCTTTCACCTTTCACCTCAAGATCATCCCTCAGGGTATTTCCTGAAAATGCTGTTGATTTTCATTTTTATCACACCAAAAATGGCTTCGCCAAATATGCCCGACGACATTTTGGATGTGCCAAGGGTGCGGTTGATGAATATAATGGGTACTTCTACCAGTTTAAAGCCATGTTTAACGGTAGTGTATTTCATCTCGATCTGGAAGGCGTAGCCCACAAACTTTATCTTATCAAGCTCGATGGTTTCCAGTACCTTGCGTTTGTAGCACATAAATCCGGCTGTTGAATCGGCAACGTCTATCCCTGTAATAAAACGCACGTATACCGATGCAAAGTAACTCATTAGTACACGGCTCATGGGCCAGTTTACCACGTTTACGCCAGTACTGTAGCGTGAGCCTATGGCTGCATCGGCGCCATCAATACAGGCTTGCCGCAGTTTTAGCAAATCATCCGGATTGTGCGAGAAATCGGCATCCATTTCAAAAATATAATCGTAATGCCGCTCAATAGCCCATTTAAAGCCATGAATGTACGCAGTGCCTAAGCCTTGTTTCCCCGCCCGCTCTACTATAAAAAGCTGCTCGGGGTATACGTTCATTAAATTTTTTACAATAATGTTGGTGCCATCCGGCGATCCGTCATCGATGATGAGCAAATGAAAATCATGCGGGAGGGAAAATATTTTGCGGATCATCCGCTCAATATTCTCCTTCTCGTTATAAGTAGGTATAATTATAATACTATCTGGCACGCGCTATTTCTGATGTTTGATGAAATAAAACACAAAACAACGGATTTTATTATACAATTGGGTTATCAGGATGAATTGGAGTTACTTTATCGTCATGAATATCCAGTCCTTTTGCCAGTACTTCATCTACCAAATAAGCTTTTTCCTTTAATCGTGGGCTTACAAAAAGAAATACCACAAAAAAGGCAAGGCAGATGCCTGTGAACAACCAAAAGAAAGATGCGCCGGTATAACGGGCGAAATAACCATGGTTTGCAATGCTGTTATTAACAATAGTGTTGAAGAACGACCCTACCGAATAAGTAAAATACCAGATAGCAGTCATGGTGCTCTTCATAGATACAGGCGATTGCGTATACGCGTACTCCAGGCCTACCAATGAAACCAATACTTCGCCTGCTGATAATACAGCATAAGCAAAAATCTGCCACCAAACAGATGGGTGCAGGCCTTTGTCAACTTTTTCCTGTAATAAAGCAATTATTAAAAAACTGCCTGCGGTAACCAATAAACCAAAGCCTATTTTACGAAGCGGGGTGAGCTTTAAGCCCAGTTTAGTTGCCAGTGGATACAACAGGAAATTGAAAAGCGGTATCATTGCCAACAGGAAAACTGCGTTTACTGTTTGTATTTGAGATGGAAGAATTTTCCATCCGAAAACACCTAAGTTTAAATCGAGGTGAACAGATTGTAGTACCCATTCGGCACTATTCATATCCCATAACGACCAAAAAACCGGGATAAAAGCAAATACAGCCATAATGCGCCAAACAGCTTTAATGCCATCAACTTTATCATACCCGTATTTGGCTTCGGCTTGTTCCCAGGCTGTTCCCGGTGCTTTTGGGCTTAGCTTACACATTAACGTGTAAAAGCTTACCGATACAAAATTATCTTTATTAATGCCCTTGGCCGGGAGCTTTACATAGCTTTTACGGCCCGAGAAAAATATTAAAGTGGCCAGTGCCATCAATATGCCCGGTACACCAAATGCCCAGGCGGCACCAAATTTATCGTAAATTAAAGGGATCAGGAACAAACTAACCATAGATCCCGCATTGATACTGAAGTAAAACCAGCTGTAAATGGTACTCATCAGGTGCTGATTGCTGTGGTCAAACTGATCGCCAACGTTGGCAGATACGCATGATTTAATGGCGCCTGCCGAAAATGCTATAATAATTAAGCCGGTTTGGAAACCGGCCAGGTTGGTATCAAACATTGATAAAAGGAAGTGCCCAATGGTATAAATAAGCGACCCGATGAGGATAACGCGGTATTTGCCAAAAAACCAGTCGGCAAGGATAGCGCCAAGCAGGGGGGTAGCATAAACCAGCGTAGAAAACATGTGGTTGATACTGTTGGAGTGGGCATTGGCTTCAACAGAATTTTCATGACTAAAAAACTGGTGAACTAAAAAAACAGCCAGGATACTCCGCATTCCGTAAAAACTGAAACGCTCTGCAAATTCATTTCCTATAATGAATGGTACTGCCCTTGGAATTTTACCTATCGATCGTGATTGTGCTGCTGTTTTTTCCTGCATTTATTTGTCAACTTAAAGTTTTGCTAAAGTAGTATAAATCTTTTAAATCAGAATTTTATACCGAAAGTGTTACAAGCTATCTTTGGATTGTTTTGATTATTAGTTGGTAACGTAGCTATAATTCTAAAATTAATGTGATGTTGGAACAAGCTTTTTATCGCGTGCCGCTTGCTTTCTAGGGTCGACATACTGGGGATCGACAGCATTGCTTGAATTATCAGGTACGTTGCGCATATCCAACTGTTCTACATACACCCAATGGCCATTCTTTAATTTATAGCCATCGTAAGTAAGGTCGGGCCCAAAGGTTTCGGGCTTGTTTTTTTCTTTGGCATCCGGCGGGGCAAGGTGATCAAACACAATGAGATTTTGCTCGGGCACGTATCTTAACAGCATCGAGGCCTGGCGGGAATATTCAAACACAACACGGTGGCGTGTTTTGCCGTTGCCATCAAATACCGGCATGCCAAATACCGGCCCCGCATCATTAAATGAAAGCACATCAATAACTTTCTTGGTCGATTTTACCGTGTTACCCTTCCAGCCTAACAAAATGTAGTAGGTTTTGGCACCATAAACAGGCACTATTTTATAATACTGCGCACCCAGCCATTTACGGTTGTTAACAACGGAGTCTTCGGGAGCCTTAAAAAAAGGCGAATAATCTTCTAAAGGGTACATTTTTAAAAAGCCGCCGGTATTCATTTGTATGGTGCCATAAAAACGGTAACTGCCATCCTCGTTCATAATAGGCCAGGTAAAAATGCGGAAGCGGTTATCGGGCGAATTGATGATGCTGATGGTTTTTACAGAATCGAAGTGGTACAGGAACGAGTTGGGCACTTTTAACGCGCTAACCATTGTTTTAATAAACTTATAGTTGGCATTTTTCCGCACCAGGTCGGTTTCGTCGTTAATAAATGTTTTACCTAAGGTTTTTAGGGTGTCTTCGTAAAGTTTCAACTGTTTAATATGCGCGTTCTCGTCAGAGTGCTGCGCATAGGTATGGATACTCAATAAAAGCGCGGGGAGAAATAGGAGAAGCTTTTTGATCACGGTGTTAATATGATTTTGTTCTAATATAACTATAATTTATAAATCTGTTGTTGCAGAGTGCGATGCAATCTCAGCATAGATTGATAGGTAAACATAACCTGGGATTGCTTCGTGCTTTATAATGATATAACTGTAAGTTGTTGATTATTAAAGTTATTTTTCAACGTAGAGACGCAATATTTTGCGTCTCCCACATGCAATCCAAACTTGCAAATTCACTTGTCTGGCGGGAGACGCAAAATATTGCGTCTCTACAACAGTCCCATTTGCAGCCATGTTATCACTTTTTTCCCGCAATGACGCGGATATAATAAACCTTTTAACGTAAATTTTCGATAACCATTGCGCTGGCGCCGCCGCCGCCGTTACAAATTCCGGCCGCACCAAATTTGCCCTGGTTTTGTTGTAATACGTTAATTAAGGTAACAATGATTCGCGCACCCGATGCGCCCAGCGGGTGGCCTAATGAAACTGCACCGCCATTTACGTTAACTTTTGCGGGATCAAGCTTTAATAATTGGTTATTAGCAATAGCTACAACAGAGAAGGCCTCGTTTATCTCGAAAAAGTCGATTTGATCTGACGACAAGCCAGCTTTGTGTAATGCTAATGGGATGGCTTTTGATGGGGCAGTAGTAAACCATTCGGGCGCCTGCTGCGCATCGGCATAGGATACAATACGGGCAAGCGGTTTAATGCCCAACTTATCAGCTTTTTCCCGGCTCATTAATACTAAGGCCGCCGCGCCATCATTTAGGGTTGATGCATTGGCAGCCGTTACTGTGCCATCTTTTTTAAATACGGGTTTTAACGAAGGGATTTTGTCAAACTTAACGGCTTTAGGTTCCTCGTCATCGGTAAACATCGTGACATCGCCTTTTTTATCTTTTAGTTCAACAGGGGTTATTTCATCCTTGAACTTGCCAGCTGCCTGGGCTTTTTGTGCGCGATTGTATGATTCAATGGCAAATGCATCCTGGTCTTCGCGGCTGATGTTACAATCAACGGCGCAAAGCTCGGCTGCCGAGCCCATGTGGTAGTCGTTATATACATCCCAAAGACCATCTTTTACCAGGCCATCAATAATTTGCCCGTTGCCTAAGCGATAGCC
Organism: Mucilaginibacter sp. P4_C11; assembly: GCF_056402115.1. Taxonomy (NCBI): domain Bacteria; kingdom Pseudomonadati; phylum Bacteroidota; class Sphingobacteriia; order Sphingobacteriales; family Sphingobacteriaceae; genus Mucilaginibacter; species Mucilaginibacter sp. P4_C11. Next base: position 4,754 of record NZ_JBFUIA010000063.1, read on the forward strand.
GTTGCGTGCTTTATCCAGGTAGTAGGGCACATTGCTCATACTCTCCATGCCCCCGGCAACCACAATATCGTTTTGGCCAAGGGCTATGCTTTGTACAGCAAGCATAATAGCTTTCATGCCCGAAGCGCAAACTTTATTAACCGTAGTTGCAGGCAAATAGGGTAGGCCGGCAAATATTGCAGCCTGGGTAGCCGGAGCCTGCCCCAAATTGGCCGACATTACATTACCCATATAAACTTCCTGTATCTGATCTGGCTTTACCCCGGCCTTTTCAACTGCCGATTTGATTACCAGCGCCCCAAGTTGCGTGGCGCCTATAGTGGCTAAGCTACCACCGAAACTACCTATAGGCGTACGGGTGGCGGCTACTATTACTACTTCTCTCATGTGTCCCTCATTAAAATTGGTAGGGCAAATTTAGTTATTTTGAGGAGAGTTAAAAGCTATGCATGCATAATAATTAAGCTCATCAATCGTCCGATTTATTATTTTGGAAAATGGCTTTTGATCCTACTAATATCATGACATTTAAATTGTAAATTTCTTTTGCCGGTTTAATAAAAGTAATTGCTATGGTTGATGATGCTGTAATTTTTAGCAATTCCATTTTATCGTTGTCGATCCAAAAATAATGCGAGCTAAAAAGACTGCTTTTTAATTGGGCTTTAAAATTGTTATTTAGTTTTAGGTCGATTTTACCGCTCAATAATCTTTTTTTGCTGTACCCTATTACTTTTCTTTCTATGGTTTGAATGGCGAGATCGCCCGCACTTGAATCTAAAGCCACGATAGTTTCATCGTAGGTTTCAAAAATAGTTTTAGGTGTTACCGAGTCAACAAAGTAAATACAGCCATAATCACGGATATTATCTGTAAGAATATAATGGTCGTACTTAGAATTATCGCGCCCCTTATACTTTAACCAAAGCTGATTGCCTTCTAATTGGTCAAAGCTATTGTAGAGATGTTTTTCGGTGTTCACGATTTTGCCAGCTATATAAATATATGAAATTCCATTACTCCTTTTTCTTCTTCGCCCCTTTTTTACGGACGAGCAGGGCCTGCTGCATCAGGTATTCTATTTGCCCGTTTGTGCTTCTGAATTCTTCGGCAGCCCAGGCTTCCAGTTCCTTTAATACATCGGGATTAATGCGTAACACAAATGCCTTTTTCTCAGCCATATCAACCCCCGGTTCCTGCCGCGGCTGCGGCCTGTGCTTGTTTTATTAAAATTAAATTCACGCCTAATAATACCAGCAACGGCATATCGGGCAAGGCTTTCAGTTTATCCAGGTCTACCGATACTTCAAATGGTTTTTTAAAACCCCAAACAGCGGCTTTTACGCTTAAAATATCGCCATATTGATCGCTCGTTAAGCTAAACGTCCGGGTAAAAAGCTTTTTATATGCGTACACAGCTTCAAAGCCATTGTTCATACTCAGTTTTACCTTACGGGATAATATTTCGGGAGTTACGGCACCCAGCTCAATCTCATTAACATCCTTTATCAATAAAGTGCGGCTAAAAATGGCTTTGCGCTTAATGATCCATGTTTTTTGTGCCGACTCCAATATCGTAGTGGTTTTCCAAATGCTGGCATGGCTTAGCTTACCATAACTAAACTGACCATCGCTAAGTTCAAAGGATGGCCTGAAAAAGCCGTTTTTTATGATGATAAGCTGGTTGGTGCGTAGCTGGTCAAAACTTCTAAATTGCTCCATATTATTAATGATATAAGGTGCCTGTATTTACAACGGGGTTAACGCTCCTGTCGCCGCATAGTACAACCAGGAGGTTGCTGACCATAGCTGCCTTCTTTTCTTCGTCAAGCTCTACAATATTTTTTTCTGATAGCTTGTTCAGCGCCATCTCCACCATGCCTACAGCGCCCTCAACAATAAGCCTGCGGGCTGCAATAATGGCCGAAGCCTGTTGTACCTGTAACATAGAGTGTGCAATTTCGGGCGCATAGGCCAGGTGCGATATTCGTGCCTCCAGCACTTCAATACCGGCGCGGTCGAGCCTTTCATTTAACTCTTTTTCCAGCAAGAGGCTTACCTGCTCGGCGCCGCCCCGTAAGGTAATGGTGGCTGTTTCGTCCTCGAGGTTATCATAGGGGAATGAATTGGCCAGGTGCCTTACAGCAGCTTCGCTTTGTATATTTACATACTGGATGTAATTTTCGACCGCGAATACGGCGCTGGCGGTATCCTTTATCTGCCATACAATTACCGCAGCAATTTCAATTGGGTTACCAATGCTGTCGTTAACTTTTAATTGCTGCCCGTTAAGGTTAAATGCCCTTAACGAAACTTTTCTTTTTACAGTAAAAGGGTTTACCCAAAAAAAGCCATCTTTTTTTACTGTGCCCACATATTTACCAAAAAGGGTAAGCACTTTTGATTCGTTGGGGTTTACTATAACCAGGCCGGGTAGTATAAAAACAAAACCCAGCACGCCTAATATGGCGCCTATTGGCTCTTCGCCAATAAATAAGCAAACAGCGGCTACAGCCAATACAACAAGCAGCAGGGCAAAAGCCGCAAAGCCAGAGGGAGGATTGATGGTTTTTTCGGAGTCCATGGTGATTTAGTTTGATTTTAAAATGATATCACAAAGATATCATTTTTTATTTTGTAAAAACAAATAGAAATAGAGTCAAGAGGTTAGAATCAAGAATTAAGACAAAAAAAGGCCAGTTTGAGAAATCAGGCGTGATGTAAATAAAGTTAGGCAATATGCTCTGCTTATATTCCGGTCTTGATTCTTGACTCTTGATTCTCAACTCTCATTCTTAACTCTACTTCAAAAAACTTATTTTTGCACGGTTAATTACATACATGGCAAAACTATCTACCTCGCGGCAAAAAGCCTTAATGCGCAAATATGCCCGCAACGTTAAGTTTTTGATGATGCTGTTGTGCATCTGCCTTATCGTTTTCTTTTTACCAAAGCAGGCTAAATTTAGTTATGAGTACGAAAAAGGACGCATCTGGAACCAAAAGGACCTGGTATCGCCCTATAATTTCGCTATCCTGAAAACGCCCCAGGAAATTGATAACGAGAAGAAAACTGCTTACGAAAGCATCACCCCGGTATACCAGCTTGATGCTGCGGCGGGAGGCCAGCAGATAGACGGCTTTAAAACCGATCTGGAAATAAAGTGGCATAACGCGGGGATTAATGATAAACTTAAATCGAAGTATATTGATGCCGGGATAGCCTTGTTAACAAATTTGTATGAAACAGGCATTTTAAAACTCAATGATAAATACCTGCAACATGCCAACAACTATGCTATTACTATTTTAAATAAAAACGTAGCAACGGATAAAAATACCAATACCCTTTTTACCAGGGAAAGTGCCCTGGCTTATTGCGATAAAGTATTGAGTAAGCGAACAGATATTGACAGGGCTTTTATGCTCGATTTGCTGCAAAACCGCATCCAGAATAATTTAAGCTATGATGATAACCTTACCGTAAGGCTTGAAAAAGAAGTGTACGACGGCCTGTCTATCACCCGCGGAATGGTACAAAAGGGCGAGGTAATAGTTTATAAAGGCTCCATTATTAACGATGATGTTTATCAAAAACTTGAATCGTACAAAAAAGCTTTTGAAAACAATGCCCGCGTAAACGGCAACCGCATATTGGTGTTGCTGGGGCAGTTTTTGCTGGTATCCATAGCCATATCATTGCTCATGATATTCCTTTACCTGTTTCGTAAGGATATTTATGCTGATAACCGCCTGGTAAGTTTAATATTGTTGGTAATTACTGCCATGCTGGCTACACTGTCGGCCGCTATTAAATTCCAGTTTCCGGTAAACCTGTATTACATACCGTATTGTATAGTGCCAATTATCATTCGTATTTTGTTTGATACCCGCCTGGCGCTTAATATTCATTTGCTGGTGGTTTTAATTGCCGGCTTTTTTGTACCCAATAGCTTTGAGTTTGCTTACTATGAAATAACCGCCGGGATGGTGTCTATCTATAGTATCAAAAACCTTATCCGCCGCGAGCAGTTCCTCATTTCCGCCGGGATTATTGTGTTTACCTACTTTGTGGCTTTCCTGGGTATCTCGTTTATCAGGGAAGGTACTTTCCTGGAGATTGACTGGATGGATTTTTTGCCATTTGTGGTGAGCGTGCTGCTTACCCTGCTGGCCTACCCAATGATTTATATATTTGAGAAGATATTTTCGCTTACATCAGATATTACGCTCATCGAGCTTACCAATACCAACGCGCCTTTATTGCGCGAACTGGCGTTTACAGCACCCGGTACGTTTCAGCATTCGTTACAGGTAGCCAATTTGGCCGAGAATGCCATTTACAGCATAGGCGGCAACGCATTATTGGTTAGGGCCGGCGCCTTGTACCACGATATTGGTAAAATGGAAAATCCGCTGTTTTTTATTGAAAACCAAACCTCGGGTTTTAACCCCCATGATAAGTTGCCTTATGAAGAGAGTGCGCAGGTAATTATCCGTCACGTAAGCAAAGGAATTGAGATGGCCCGTAAAGCCAACCTGCCCGAAGTTATTATCGATTTTATCCGCACCCATCATGGTAATACCAGGGTTGACTATTTTTACCAGTCGTCGTTGAAGAATTTTCCCGAAAAATTCATCAACGAGAACATTTTTAGGTACCCAGGGCCCATTCCTTTCACCAAAGAGGCCGGTGTTTTGATGCTTGCCGACTCGGTTGAGGCCGCTTCGCGCTCATTAAAGGAGCCTGACGAAGAATCGATAAGTGTTTTGGTAGATAGGATTGTAAAATACAAGCTGGATCAGAACCAGTTGAAGGACAGTAATATAACCCTGAAAGATATAGAAACTATTAAAGAAATATTTAAGCGAATGCTGATGAGCATTTACCATGTGCGGATAGATTATTAAAAATCCGAACTTTTTTTTTGATGGGAAACATGAATTACTATATTTGCAATCCCGAAAACGGGGGACAAGTTTAAAAAATATTGGTGAGGTGCCTGAGAGGCCGAAAGGATCAGTTTGCTAAACTGACGTACGGGAAACTGTACCGAGGGTTCGAATCCCTCCCTCACCGCTGATTGAATAGTTAAAAAACACCAAAAGCCTGTAAATCACATATTTACAGGCTTTTTTGTTGCCATGAGTTAACCAAAACATACACGAATTCGCAAAGAAAATGAGCGACATCCATGGCGTCTTTTTTTCATCAAAAAAAGACGCCACGTAAATGATATAATAATCTGATTTACAACATGTTCAATCATTAAACATCTTGACTTTTTGCCGCTGCATTTCGATATTTATTCACTTAAAAATCTATCGTTATGTTAGAAAAAAGTTTAGGCTTAATGTTTTTTTTAAAACAGCCAAGAAATTATGATGGGGGAGAAATGTATATCTACCTCAAGATTACTGTAGACGGTGTTTCCAAAGACCTTTCTATTAAACGTTCATGGCTTCCTTCCAGATGGAATTCAAAAGGAAACCGTGCCATCGGCAATAAAGAAGATGCAAAAGTACTTAACGAGTTCCTTGATGTTATGCAAAATAAAGCATATGATGCCAGGAAGCATTTGATCGACCGGGGTAAAGTGGTAACAGCTTTAGCAATAGTAGAATTGTTATCCGGGATTAATGAGCGGAAATGGATGTTGCTATTGTTGTTCGAAGGGCATAACAAAGACTTAAAGAAAATGATTGGTAAAGGTGTCGCTAAAGGGACTTATACCAATTTTAACACATCCTATAAACACACTTGCAAATTTATTAAGGTCATCTATAAAGTTGATGATATGAATATCCGCTCACTGGACTTGGAATTCATTAAGAAGCTATATAACTGGTATCGTACAGATATAGAACTCAATCATAATTCAGCATTGAAAAACATCGCCAATATGAAAAAGATTGTATTGGATTGCGTGGATAACGGATGGCTGGTAGGGGACCCATTCGCCAAGTTTGAGATGACAAGAGAAGATGTTGATACAATATATCTGGACAAAGAGGAAATTCAGCGAATTACATCAAAAAGTATCCAGAATGAACGACTGTCTCGGGTAAGGGATTTGTTCGTTTTTTGCTGTTTTACCGGTCTTTCTTTCATCGATGTAAAGCAGTTAAAACGTTCCGAAGTAACCCTGGCCCATAACAGCGAACTCAGAATTTATAAGAACAGGCAAAAAACAGGAACACCGTCAGCGATTCCACTATTGCCAATAGCACTTCTGATTTTAAAAAAATACCAGGATGATGAGATGTGTTTAGCAAAAGACATGCTATTACCAGTACTCAGCAATCAGAAGTATAATTCATATTTAAAAGAGATTGCCGATACCTGTAACGTTAATAAGGAGCTTACCTCAAAGATGGCTAGGAACTCGTTTGCGACTACGGTGACCTTAGCAAACAATGTTCCGATGGAAACCATCAGTAAAATGATGGGACATAAGAGTCTAAAGCAAACACAGCATTACGCCAAAGTATTAGCTGTCAAAGTCACCGAGGATATGGTTACGCTGAAGAAAACGTTAGCAAAAAAGAAATTTATTCCTGAACAGCAGATTATGTTAAGTTCGACAATATAGTCGCATCACGCATTAATTAAAGTTTGAGTTATGGAAAATAAGAATGAAGAAATGATGGTTCCTGATGAAGTCATTTCCAATAAAATCTATTATATCAGAGGTCAAAAAGTTATGCTTGACGAAGATCTTGCACAGCTTTACAATGTTACTACCGGCAACTTAAACAAAGCTGTAGCACGCAACATCAAGCGGTTTCCTGATGACTTTATGTTTCGGTTAACGGACGAAGAATTTAAAAACTTGCTATTCCAAAATGGAACAGCAAGTTGGGGTGGCAGAAGACAAGCGCCCAATGCGTTCACTGAGGACGGATTGGCCATGTTGTCTGGTATCCTGTCAAGTGATAGAGCAATACAGGTTAATATTCAAATCATGAGGATTTTTACCCGGTTGCGGCGCATGTTTATTGACAATACAGAGTTGCGCCTTGAAATTGAGAAAATAAAGGCAAAATTGGACAACCAGGATAAAAACATGGAAATCGTTTTCCGGTATCTCGACGAATTAATAGAAACTAAAGCTACTAAACAAACACGAAAAGGTATAGGCTACAAACCAAATGAATTTTGAAAAGTAGAGACAGATTCTCACAGGGATGCAGGCAGGGCCGGGGAATAATCCACGACCGCTGCCTGTTCTTCCACTGTGGTCCTAGCAGTCACCTTGTGCGGTACTTTTAATGACAATTCCAGCGTGAGGTCAAGAAACGCTTTAACGAGCGTACAAAGCTGGTCTGCATCATGATCAATAACCTGATAATTGTCCCTATATCTTGCTTCTGTATAGCTTCCGGCTAGTACCCGGAATAATCTCATTTCTTCTTTAAAATGACGTTTAAAAAGACGGCCAGGTTCTGCGGAAAAACACTCACAAAGAAAAAGCAGGCGATCAATATTGTGAATATCGGCACGATAGCCGGTGTATAACCGGATCAAGCCACGGCAGGCCTGTTCTACTGCCTGGTGCAATAAAAAAGCGACATTATTATAAAACTCTTTTTCGTAACACTCATAGGCGCACTCCATAAAGCCGGATGCCATGTTAAACATCCTAGAAAACGCTTCCCCGTCTTTAAAATAACTTTCCTCTATAATTTTATGATCAAATTCACGGATCATGGTAAAACCATCTGAAGTGTATACCAACTCGCCATTTAAACAAGCGTCCACAAAGAACCGGTCATTCTTGTATACCGCCTCCATTACTGTGGAGAGTCCATGCGCAATGATAAATACGCCGGAAAAATGGCTATTGATAAAATCCTGTATAACATACTCAATCCGTTTGCTATCTGTCGTCAGTACTAACAAATAATAGGTATTTTTCAAACTATGCTCCGGTTCTATAAAACAGGTATTAGCTGCTGTCAAAGATGTTAACGCACCAAAACAAATGATCTTTTCAATTTGATAATTGCTGGTAAGTACTTTTGCAATTTCTTGCAATTCTTTTTTTTGTTCCTCAACAAGCTTGATCGGGTTCTTTTTCATAGCTAATGGAATAAACTGATTGTTCAAAATTTGTAGCAGAACGGAGTTAAAGCGATTCTACTTTTATAAGTAATTCACACTTAATTACTACACCTCTGAAGTTTCTGTCATTAAATAGTGGTACTCGTCTTCTAACCGGATAGCTAAAATTTCTGCATTTAAAATAAGGACGTTAATTGCTGCTTCATCTATAGGTTCTGTCGTTTCTTTGCGCCAATTGCCGAATCCTGTTGTAAGGAGACCAAAGGCGCGGATGCTTGATTCAGAGTCTCTGTGAAACAGGTCCCAATACCTGTTGGTGAAAAGCAATGTAATTTTAAGCAATCGCTCTATATCTAATGTTCGGGGTTCGTAGGCAATGTTCATTTTAATTGTTGCTTTGAGCATGAACTCAATTGCCTGGTCAACTATAAGTAGTGCATGTGAGTAATTTTTCTCCAATAGATATTTTGCGGCTGAAAAGCAAAGCGAGTGACCGAAAGAACCATAATCCTCCCATATGTCGAAGATTTCAGAGCCGCTCATTCTCCTGGGAATTTCAATCTGTTGCTTAGGTAATTTCAGCGATGGTGAGCGATACAAGGTTGTCTTATTCCACAAGGCGCTAATGATAAATCGGGAGCCAAGTTCTATTTGTTTTCTAACGCCTCTAAGTTTTTTTACAATCGCCACAACAGAAACCAGTTTACTGCAATTGTCTTCTATTTTTTTCGCGATTTTTTCTTTACCATGCATTTCGCTATGATCAACTATAACAAAAAGGAAAAAAACAAAAGGTTCTCTTTGTGTGCCCAAGTGAGTAATAAGCTCTACAGACGGGGTTGTTTTTATAATATGGTTTACTACTTCTTTTAAGGCCATTTCCTCAGCAGACGTTGAATTAGACAATGTATCTTCAACTGGGACATGTAAGCTCTCGCTGTTCAATGACAATCCTTGATTACCAGTTACTGGTTGTGCACTTTTGATATCCGTTTCACCATTTTTTTTCAGGTGAGGCTTTGCCGTTTTCCGCTGAAAGATCAGCCACGCTGCCGAATACATTTTTTTAATATGCTCATAAACGGTAATAATTTCTCCGGGAGTCGTTGTCTCGTCTATCGCGTTACTCGATAAAGCGGCATTGATCCATTCCCAAAAGTGATCCCGGAATTGCTCTGGTTGTATTTCATCAAAAGCAGCCTTTATAATCAAATATGGATTAAGAAGTTCTGCTTTAGTAAGGTGGCTGGGGTACCAGGTCCATTCTTCTTTTCAGTGATGAGCTGTTCTTCTTCGATCTTAGTAAGAATATATTGATGATCTTTATAATCCAAGAAAAGAATGTATAAGCATTCCAGCAGCCTCACATTCAATTCGTAATCATAGAGCAGGTTTCCCGGTCCGAAGCGCTCGTCGTTATAATGTTCAAAGTTAACCACATAGTGCCGCCACCTTTTTAACTTCTCAAAATGGCCTTCGACATCATTAGCATCGAAAAAGCCCTTGAGTGGAATAAATGGATTTCTTACCTCTGATTGGCGAAGAAACTTAGGGTAATGGTCCCAGGGAGCATAAACACCGCAATACATAACCAATTCATTAAACCGGCCTCCATTGACCGGCAATACAAAATTGGCCACTTCAATAATGCTAAACCATTCCCAACTGTTTCTATCGAAGAAAATCAGAGCATAACTTATTCCCCTGTGATTTCTAAAACAGGCTTTTCAACACAAGGATATTTTTTTGTTAAATTTGTTTATATATCATACTATCACATATCTGACTCATGAGCGCTACTACTGAAAAACCAAATCAAATACACCAAGGCCGTAACATTAAACGTTTCCGTGAAATGCTTGGCTTAAAACAGGAAGCCTTAGCCTATGCACTTGGTGAGGAATGGAGTCAGAAAAGGGTGTCCCTTTTGGAAGCAAAAGAGACTATCGATGAAGATATTCTCATACAGGTAGCGGAGATTTTAAAAGTGCCTGTTGATGCAATTAAGAATTTGGATGATAACAAAGCTGTAAATATTATTGCTAATACATTCAATGATGAGGCAGTTGCATGCAGTCAGTACTATAAATGTACGATCAACCCTATGGAAAAATGGCTGGAATCATTAGAGGATAAAGCAGCTTCACAATGAAATCAAAAAGCTTTACGAACGCCTTTTAGATAAATAAGCCGCTTGGCTACTTTATTCTGCGATACCCCCAATTAAAACTGCGCACACCCAGTCATTGCACCGCTTAAACAACCGGAGCTTGAAGCAGGAAAACGGTCAAGGGCGGGGCAAGCAATTAAAAAATAAAAAAAACTGCCCCGTTTATAGACCCTTTACCGTTTTCCTGCGTGAGCTAATTTTGTGACCGCGGTGCTGTGACTAACCGATAACCCGCGCCGGGAAAGGCAGGTGTGTATGAGGAACGAATACACTCCTGCACGTGCGGCAGCGAGGCTGGCGGCGAAATGAAACCCGGAGCGAAGCGTGTGGTGTAATGAAGCCGCCTGCCGCAGCCGCAAGGCCGCTTTCCTCTGTCAAAAAAAATATCTATTTGTTATAGCATCAGTGCCCTTGTTCAACGCGACACCTGTTGGCCCTGGTATTTTTTCTTTCGTTTTTTCTTTGCCTCGGCTTCGCTTTCAGGGACAATATTAGCACCTCGCGTATACATCGGTTCCAGCATCACTTCCAGGAAGCTCATATCTTTGTAAATATTAATAAACAGGACTAAGGGCAGCACTTTGACGGGAGCCTACAGACACCGCATCGCGGATGTCGGCCGCAAGATAAACCTGCCTTTAGTTTCTTTTTACCAAGCCAGAACAGTACTTAAGGAGATAGACAAATGTTCTATCATCCTGTATAAGACTATGAGAAAAGGCCGTATAAGAAGTTCCTGTTAGTGTTTTACTT
>NZ_JBFUIA010000064.1:0-11261 GCF_056402115.1 Mucilaginibacter sp. P4_C11
GTAATCCACCGTACTTTTGATAAAAATAAGAAACAATGATAACTTTTGACTGGAAAGGCGTATTCCCTGCGGTAACCACCAAGTTCACCGATGACGACGAATTAGATTTTGATGCTTTTGATGTAAACCTTGCCGCACAGCTTGAAGCTGGTGTTGACGGGTTTATTTTAGGCGGTTCATTAGGCGAGGCCAGCGTGCTTACCGATGATGAAAAGTTTGCGTTATTAAAGCATACCATTGATTATGTTGATGGCAAAGTACCTGTAATACTCAATATTGCCGAGCAAACTACTAAAGCGGCTGTAGCCTGTGCTAAAAGAGCTTTTGATACCGGTGCCGATGGTTTAATGCTATTGCCGCCAATGCGCTATAACAGCGAAGAACGCGAAACTTTGGCTTACATAGGCGCAGTTGCCGAAAGTACCGAACTGCCCATCATGATATACAACAACCCGGTTGATTATAAAATTGAAGTTACACTGGATATGTTTGAAAAACTATCGGTTTATAAAAATATCCAGGCGGTAAAAGAATCAACCCGTAATGTATCAAACGTTACCAAAATGTTTAATCGTTTTGGCAACCGCTACGCTATATTTACCGGTGTTGACCCATTGGCTATGGAAAGCCTTGTAATGGGTGCCGACGGCTGGGTAGCAGGTTTGGTTGATGCCTTCCCTAAAGAAACGGTAGCTATCTATCGTTTGGTAAAAGCAGGCAGAATTGCCGAAGCTTTAACCATTTACCGTTGGTTTTTGCCGGTATTGGAATTGGATATTCATCCAAAACTGGTTCAGTACATTAAACTGGCCGAAGTTGCAACCGGTATTGGTACCGAAAATGTACGCGCGCCACGTTTACCGTTAATTGGCGAAGAACGCACCAAAGTATTAAAGATCATCAATGATGCATTAGCTGTTCGGCTGGAATTGCCTGTTGGCAGCTGGGGTAAACTAACCGAAGTTGAAGCTTAATTATCATTTAGTAAAACTATAACCAAAGCTTAAGGCCGGCTTTATGCTTCGGCCTTAAGCTTTATGCTTTCAAATGAGTAGTAAAACATTTTTTTGTATAGATGCGCACACCTGTGGTAACCCCGTGAGGGTGGTAGCAGGTGGTGGCCCAACGCTTAAAGGCGATAACATGAGCCAAAAGCGCCAGCACTTTTTAAAAGAGTACGACTGGATACGCACCGGGCTGATGTTTGAGCCAAGAGGGCATGATATGATGTCGGGAAGTATCTTGTTCCCGCCTCATGATCCGGCAAATGATGTGGCCGTTTTATTTATTGAAACAAGTGGCTGCCTGCCCATGTGCGGACATGGCACCATTGGTACTATAACCATTGCCATTGAAGAGGGGCTTATTCAGCCTAAAATACCTGGCATAGTACGTATGGAAGCGCCGGCTGGCCTTGTTTTGATAGAGTATAAGCAGGAGGGTAAAAAAGTTACCTCGGTAAAGCTCAGAAACGTGGCGGCCTACCTTGCCGCCACCAACCTGGAGGTAGAGTGCCCCGATCTGGGTACGCTAACCATCGATGTATCTTACGGGGGTAATTACTATGCCATTGTTGATCCTCAGCCAAACTTTGCCGGGCTTGAAAATTATACCGCCGGGCAGCTGATAGCCTGGAGCCAGGTATTACGCAAGCGCATTAACGAAAAATATAGCTTCGTTCATCCGCAGGATCCTACCATAAATACGTGTACCCATATCCTTTGGGCGGGCGCAACATTAGATAGTACTTCTACCGCCCGTAACGCTGTGTTTTATGGCGATAAGGCGATAGATAGGTCGCCATGCGGCACAGGTACATCTGCACGTATGGCACAGTGGTATGCCAAAGGCAAGCTGAAAGTTGGAGAGCCTTTTATACACGAAAGCATCATTGGCAGTAAATTCATTGGCAAGGTTGAAGAGGTGGTGAAGATTGGCGAACTGGATGCCATTATTCCGAGTGTTGAAGGCTGGGCAAAAGTTTACGGTTACAACACCATCAAAATAGATGATGACGATCCGTATGCACATGGTTTCCAGGTGATATAATAAAATATTAATGTCCAATTGTCATTTCAATACGAGGTACGAGTGAGAAATCTTATACGAGCGATTGGCCGTTAAGCCTGTCGTTTAATATTTCTCCTCACTCAACGCTCAATGCCCGCCTCCGTTCGTTCGAAATGACAAGCTTTTAATTATACCGATTACAAAAATAAGCTTTCGGCTTTACGCCTTTAGCTTTAAGCTCCGATAACAAAATGGCAAAAGTGCTGATCATAGGTGGTGGAATTGTAGGTTTAAGTTCTGCATATTATTTACAAAAAGCCGGGCACCAGGTTACCGTGCTGGATAAAGGCGACCTGACTGATAGCTGTTCGTTCGGTAACGCGGGTATGATAGTGCCGAGTCACTTTATTCCCCTGGCTACTCCGGGTATGGTTTCGCAGGGCATCAAATGGATGTTTAACAGCAAGAGCCCATTTTATGTAAAACCATCATTTAATCCGCAACTTATCTCCTGGGGATTAAAATTTCTTCAAAAAGCAAATGCCGGGCACGTAGAACGGTCTGCAACACCCTTGACCGAACTTTCTTTACTGAGCAAAAAGCTCTATGAAGGTTTAAGTAAAGAACCGGATTTCGATTTCGACCTGGTTGAAAAAGGCATCCTGATGTTTTACAAAACCGAAAAGGCCGGCGAAGAAGAAGCCCACCTGGCCGAAAAGGGCCGTGAACTGGGATTGGACATGGCAGTGCTTAGCGCCGCCGATTGTGTTAAGCTGCAGCCCAACCTGGAACTTGATGTATTAGGGGCGGTGCATTACCGTTGCGATGCACACCTATCGCCAAATAAGTTGATGGCGGCGCTGGTAAGATACCTTAAAGGCGTGGGGGTAAATCTTATTACCAATAAAGAGGTTACTAAAATAGAAACTGTTGCAGGTAAAGTAACCAGGGTTTTATCGCATAATGAAGAATTTACTGCCGATGAATATATTGTTGCGGGTGGCTCCTGGTCGCCGGCGATAGGTAAATTGTTGGGCGTTAAAATATTACTAATGCCGGGTAAAGGCTATTCTTTTAATGTGAAAGAAGAAGTTCCATCTATGCAGATTCCTGCTTTGCTGGCAGAAGCGCGTGTAGCCATTACCCCGATGAATGGCGGCCTGCGCTACGGTGGTACCATGGAGCTGGATAAAATTAACAGCCGCATCAACATGAACCGGGTAAAAGGTATTGTTGAGTCGGTACCTAAGTATTTTCCCGGCCTGAAACCTGCTGTGCCTGCCGAAAAAGATATCTGGTTTGGTTTCCGGCCGTCATCTGCTGATGGCTTGCCTTATATCGGCAGGAGCAACAAATTCAGCAACCTTGTTATAGCAACCGGGCACGGCATGATGGGCCTGAGTTTAGGAGCGGCTACAGGGTTATTGGCACAGGAGGTGATTTCAGGCGCAAAAACCACTATTGATATCGAGGCTTTTGCACCGGATAGAAGTTAGCAAAAACTGTAACTGCCGCGAGGTTTTAACTCTGTAACTGTCGCGGGGTTTTAACCCGTGACTACTATGGTTTCAGCTTTCAGCTGAACTTTCAATTACAACGCCTCATCCACCAACTGTTTCAACGCATAGTACCTTTCGTGCCTGCCATCGTTTTTAATGTAAAAACACATCATAAAAGCCGCATAATGCTTATCGTTATTAACCCAGGGGAAACTGCCAAATAACCCTGGACTACTTACAGCCGGCGTAGGGCTTTGCGGGCCGGATGCTTTCAACACCCACTCGCCAAAACCATAACCGGCATTGCCGGCTTCGTCAGGAGCATAAGCTATTTTTACGTCGTTGGTTATCCGGTCTACCTGCATTTCATTAACACTTTTTTCGGTTAAGATACGTTTGCCGTTAATGGTGCCTTTGTTTAATATCATCACCAAAAAGTTAAGATAATCATTAGGGGTGCTCCAGGCGCCGCCGGCGGGGAAGGCTACAGGGCCTTTGCCAAAATCGGTATTAGTCATACCACACGGGCCGGTAATGCGTTCGGCAAAAAGAGTTTCAAAACTTTGGCCACTTATTTTTTCCAATACAGCTGCTGCCATTTGCAACCCTACGTTGCTGTACCTGAACAATGTACCCGGCTTGCCCTCAATGGGCATATCCGCAATGTTTTGGATGGATTGGCCCATACTGTGAATATCTTTCATATCCTGCAACGCCTCTTTTATAGGCGGCGCCTGGATGCCGGTAAGGTGCGACAGGCATTGGCTTATGGTAATGGCGCCCTTGCCGGTTTTGGAGAGTACAGGCAGGTATTTACCTACGGTATCCGTCAGTTTTAGTTTGCGCTCGTCAATAAAAGTCATCACCAAAGCCGCGCTAAACCATTTACTGCAGCTGGCAACCGGGATTTTGGTGGTTGTGGTAAAAGCATCAAGGTTTGGTGTTTTGCCCATTTTACGGGCAATCATTTTTGTGGCAAATCTTTGCTTCATGGTCATTTCATCCTTGCTGCCGGTGTAAATGATTTTGCCATCTTTATAAAGCATGAGCACCGCACGGCCACCCATTTTTTCGGTATTATCGGCAAGCCATTGGTCAACTTTTTCAAAATGATGCTGGGCTTTTGCTGTGGCTATAGCACAAAACAAAAGAAGCACAGTTATTAACTTTTTCATAATCTAATATAAAAAGGCACTGTAACCAGGTGGCTGGTTCAGTGCCTTAAAAGAACTATTGTTTTTCCTTAATCTTTTCCATTAGTTTCGCTTTCATCTCCTCCTCAAAGTCCTTGTATTGTTTAAACTGTGCCGGGGTGAATACGCCTTTTAACTCCTGGTCTTTTGCTTCCTGCAAACTCCTGGCCTGTTTCATTTTGCCAAAGCGGCCATCGTCGCTTTTTATAACTGCCTGCATTTTACGGGCGTAAGTTAAATTAATAGCCTGCACCTTGCTCTCCTGAGCGGCATCCAGTTTCAGTTTGCTCTTCATCATTTCTGTCTGAAACTGGGCCCGTTGTTCAGGGGTAGAGTTTTTAAAATCGGGCATGCCGGTTTGGGCAATTGCCGGTTTGCTCATCAGTATCGTAAAAGTCATTATTGCGGTTATCAGCCAAAGTCTTTTTATCATTTCTTGTTTTTTCATTATTCGTAATTTGGTTAAAAATACATTTTACCACTGAATAGCATAACTGGCCCCGCTATTTAAAAGCAAAGTAGCTTTATTGTCGCCAAGGAAGGTGATGGTACCTGCAAAACTGAAAGATTTACCGGACGACGACGAGCCCGTAAGCTTGACCGCGGCGCTGCCCGATACTATTTTCAAGGTAGTTTTATCAACCAGTATGTTTGACGATGTAATACTTAAATTGCTTGTAAATGTGTATTTACGGCCAATTTTTGAGGTTTCGGTGCCGGTATGGGTAAAAGAAGTGCTTAAGGTATAAGTTGATGCAGACGGCTGCAAATTAGTGAGTACAAACCCTCCTGTGCTATTCCCGTTTGACGACATGCGCGTGCCATCAAAAGTGTGCGAACCGGTAAAATTGAAGGTAAGCTGGTTGGGTACAATACCGGTGCAGGTGAGCATGTAATTCCAGCTGAGGTTGTAGCTGTATGATGGTGTTGCACCCGCCGCGCTTGTTTTGGTTAAGGTGGAATCCTTTTTAACGCCACAACTTAGCGCAACCGTTTTATAGATAGTTACCGAGCTGTTTACCTGTAAGGCAAACCCGCCTGTTGTTGGCGTTACAGCATCGGTAGTAAGTTCTGCCGCGTCGGCTTCGGTAACAGTAACGTCGTTGGCTGCAACGCCATCTTTTTTACAGGAGTTTAACCCTAAACCAAGGCTTGATGCCATCAGCAATATCACCATTGTTGTTTTTACGTTTTTCATAATATTAAATTTTAATGTTGTGTATATGTTATTCAGTTTTATTTTTTGTTTGATTAGGGAATTACCTGCTGGTAGCTTTGTTTAGCCAATACAGGCTTCTCTAAAGTGATGGTGCTTGCCCCGCTCTTTATTCCGGAAAGTTTTTTGCTTTTAAACAGATTTGTAAACCCGGTGGCAACCAATACAAACGGGTTGTTGCTCACAAAACCCGTGGTTAGGCCATAGTCTACCTTTTCGGTTTCGGGCTGATAAGTGCCAAATAATTTATCCCAGATGATAAATACCCCGCCAAAATTTTTATCAATATAAATAGGATTGCTGCCATGATGCACCCGGTGCGATGAAGGCGTATCCATTACATGTTCAACAATGCCCAGTTTGCCAACAACTTCGGTGTGTAAAAAGAATTGATAAGCCAGGTTAAGTACATAGGATATTACAATAAAATCTGTTGGCATACCCAGCAGCGCTGCCGGTATAAAAAACAGCGGACTAACAATTGCCGAAAACCAGTTAAGGCGGTAAGCTGCCGTAAGGTTCATGTGCGTGGCTGAGTGATGGATAAGATGGAAAGCCCAAAGCGGTTTCCAATGGTGAGAGATGCGATGAAACCAGTAGTAAATAAAATCGGCTGTAAAAAAAGTGAGCAGGAAAACCCAGCCATTCCTGGGTAATGTAAAGGGCGCCAGTTTGGCAAAAAAGCCAAGTACGGCTAACTGGTAGCCGGCGAAGATATATTTGGAGAACTGGAAGCCAACAAAAACATATAGGTTTGCAAAGGTCTCTTTAACGTCATAAGCGTTTTTATCTTTCTTCCAGCTCCAGATAATTTCGGCGGTTACAAGTACGGCCAGGAACAATAATATGTATATGCGGTATGGGCCAATTTGATGCTTCATTTTCTTAGTCGGTTGAATTATTTTGTCGTTTTTGATTGACAATATAAAGTTGACCAGAAAATGCTGCTTAAGTTTTATGAAACCCGGCGAAGCTGAAAAACCAGGGGGCGAAGTGACGGTACTCGTTATGGCCGTTTGATAAATCCGAAATCGAACATCCGAAATCAAAAATCTCAGCTATCTACCCATTTTTTAAACTCCGGCACCCTTGCTTTGCTGATGAGGATCTTCTCCGGTGGTTCCGGTTTCATTTTTAGCGATAGGCGTCCGTTAAAATAAAAATCAACCTCAGTTAGCGCCTTGCGGTTGATGATGAACTGCCGGTTGGCACGAAAGAACATATCGGGCTCCAGCTGTTGCTCCAATTGCTCCATTGTGAATTCGATGTTGTATTGTTGCCCGTCTGTGGTTTGGGCGTATACTATTTCATGGGCGGTATAAAACCAGGCTATTTTAGCGGTTTCCACCGGGATAAGCTTATTCCGAAAATGAACCAGGAAGGATTTTTTATACGGTTTTGCCAATATTTTTACCTGTTGCAGCAGTTGCTCAAAGGGCTGGTTTGCATCGCTTTGGGGCTCTTGTACTACCAGGCGTTTAAACTTGTTTAACGATAGCTCAATTTCGGCCTCATCAAAAGGTTTAAGAATATAATCAATGCCATTATTTTTAAAGGCCTGTATGGCGTAGTCGTTATAAGCCGTTACAAATATCACGGGTTTCAGGATCTCGGCTTGCTTGAAAATATCAAAGGATACGCCATCGGCCAGGCGGATATCCATAAATACAAGGTCGTAACTATCGGGATTGGCATTAAACCATTCCACCGCGTCTTTTACATCGGGCAGGCAGGTTGTGATATTTATACTGTCATCAACGTTTTGCAGCACATGTGCAAGGTTACGGGCGGTAACCGGTTCGTCTTCAACTATAACAACACGTAGTTTATTCATGTTTCAAAGGGAGCTTAACTGTAAAATAGCTGGTAGTTTTTTCAATGTCTATTTCCCGTTGCATCAATATTTTGTAGCGCTGGTTAAGGTTGGCCAGGCCCGTGCCGGTACCATCTGCATCTGCCGGGTTAAGGTTGTTGCTTACCGATAATTCATCACCACACATTTTAATAGTTACCTGCAATGGCGTTTTAATGGTAGCTGCGTTGTGCTTTGCCGCATTCTCCAACAAAGGCTGTAACGATAAATGTGGCAGTTTATATTGCAGGAAAGCATCGCCCACGTCAATTGTTAACTCAAAGGCATTTTCAAATCGCATTTTTATCAATTGGGCAAATGACTTTACCATCGTTAATTCCTCGTCCAGGGTAACCAGGCTGCTTACGGGCTTAATTAACGTATACCTGAAAACCGACGACAGGTGTTTGATATATTGCTGCGCCAGGGCCGGGTTTTCGCGCACTACGCCGGATAAGCTGCTCAGCGAGTTGAACAAAAAGTGCGGGTTAAGTTGCTCTTTTAACAACTCCAGTTCGGCTGTTGTGTAGGCATTTTTAAGTTGCTCGTTTTCAATGGCCTGTTGTTTGTTTTGGCGCAGCAGCAGCACTATTTTTATAATAATACCAATTAATAATGCTGCTAAAGCATACCGGGTTAAATATCCCAGCCAAAAAGCCCCCCTGATTTGGTTGGGGTTGAAGCTAAATACCCGCTTTTGTACGCCGCCTATCAGCACCATGCCAATAAATGCGATTAGAAAATTGAGCGATAAATAGCTCAGGTATTTGTTGTTATCTCGATACCTGGCCAAGCGACCACGACCTAAATTGAGCGAAAACAGGAGGTAGCAGAAACCCAGCTGCGCCAATAACTGGTAGGCAAATTCGGTAGCGTTAAAGCGCCAGTAATGGGCCACAATGCCATTTTCGCGCAGGGCAAGCAACCTCCCGCTATTAAGCATTACGGCTATCAGCAGCGAACAGTAAAACCATAACTGTTTCCCGGTTTTCTCCATCAGGTAAATCTAATTAAAGATAGCTACTGGTAACAGAAAATTTGGGTGAAGCTGAAAATTTGGAGGGTGAGGTCTCACTCAAACAGCCTTGCTTAAACAGCCTCACCTAAATCCTCTCCAAAGGAGAGGACTTTAAAATGCAAGGCTAAATAGTATAGGCTTGGCAGCCATGCAAATCAAGAACCCTCTCCTTTGGAGAGGGCAGGGTGAGGCCTATCTTTTTACAAAAGTCCCCTTAACTTATCGTAGCTTTTTAACATCTTTACGGTACACATATTTCAAGTACAAATGCAGCATTGGTTAGTAAAATCTGAACTGAAAGGTATGTAAAAAAAATGAAAAGTGCCCTAACGATATCAAAAAAGCACTTTTTAATTTTAAAAAATCGCTAAAAAAGCCTCGTTTTAGCCCATTTTGTTCCCTATTTTGTTCCCTGTTTTTACCCAAAAAACGTCATTTTTTAAGCTAAAAACGCTGTTTTTTACTGGTTCTCAAAAATTAATAACCAATGCTGAAAAAAATTATCGTCTTTTTTTATTGGTTAGTTTTTGCTGAACCAGTAGGGCGGAGGAGATGATATAAAAAGGAAAAATATTAGTTTCAGAGGTTGAATTAAGAGCATTTTGTTCCCTGTTTTGTTCCCTAAAAGGCATAAAAAAAGCCTGATTTTTTACGCTTRTATGCGTTTTGGGTACGATTTTAACTATTAAACTTTTGGTTGTTTTAGGAGTATCCTTTTACGTTCAATACTGCGTTCTTCTTTTGTTGTAAACGCCTTTTTATTTTTTTGTTCTGGTTTCCGGGTGTAAATACCTTTAACGAACTGAACATCTTCTTTAATATCCTGTACCGTTGATGCAAGCCCTGTAAGCTGTTTAATCTGGTCAGCCATTGCAGTAATCAACGACATATCAAAAGCAGCCTGTACGGGTTGGAGTGCAGGACTATCAACTTGTAAATTGATAACGTATTCATAGAACCGGGTAATCATTTCATTTATTGGTAACCCTATTGGCAAGATGCCATCAGAATCCAACGTAAGCTGTATTGGGAACGGTTTAAACGTTTGAAGGTATGCCCAACCAAACTCCGTTATGGTTTCAAAATGATATTCCAAACCGTTAGCTTCATACTGTTCGGGGTAGTCTTTTTCAACCCTCTGGATAACTTCCAACACATCAAAAAATAAACCGTTTGAGGTTTCATCCAAATCGGACATTAAAGGGTAAATTGTACCGTTCAGGGCTGATTGTATACCTCTGATTTTTTCTAAGATTTCTTCTTTCACTTTCATTACACTACAAATATAATAACAATAATTTTGGCAAAAACTGTCATCAAATGACGTTTTTTTGATTCTTATATTTTCGCCATCAAGATACTTTCCGTATACCATTGTTTAAAATGCCCTTCGGGCATGGCTTAACCCAATTGAAAGTAATTACTAAGAAGATTTCAGAGAAAACGTAAAACTAAATTTATCTTTAGGTTTCAGGCTTTTGAATCTCTTTCAGGCTTCGATATCTCTTATGTATTCACTAATTCTAAAGTTTTTGATATATGTATTGTTGGAAATATTCAATGCCTTAAAAGGCTTTAAAATAGGTTTTAGCCTGCGTATAATAAATTATACCAGAAATTTTACCCTTGTACCTATTGAAAATGCCGTCCCCGGCATAGGTCTGAACTCTGAAAGCCTTATTCCAATTGAGATATAACCCTTCGGGTATAGGTAAAGCAGTTCAAAGACACTGCTTCGCAGGTTGAAGGCTATTCCCCTTATCATTTCAACTTTGAAAAATTTTCAAAACTGGCTACGCTCTTACAAAAATGCACTTCGTGCATGCTTAAACCAATTGAAGGATTACTGCATACGCAGGTTGAAGTTTTATTCCTTTTTGCCCTCCGGGGGGATTTCTAAACAAATGGATATTGCTTTGCAAGTTGAAGACCCAAAATCTAAAAAGAATAACCTTCAACACCCCGCAGGGGTAATCATACTTGGGTTACTGTTAGAAAGTTTTATTGGACAGTAACGTATATACGTTTAGATTTCAATTTTGAATTCCTTAATACTCTTTAAATCTCTTTATATTTCTATAAAATTCTTTATTTCTCTTTAATAACTCTATATACTCTATTGCGTACATATCGGCGTACATATACCCGTACATATCGGCGTACATATACTCGTACATACTGCCGTACATATACCCGTACACACTGCCGTACATATCAGCGGTACATACCGCCGTACATAACCCCGATGGATTGTAATCTTCAACGCCGAAGGCTTTTTTAATACCCGGAGGGCATTATGAGAATAGTTGCCCCGGTTACTTGACTTCTGGAAAAAGCGAACTATTTTTGTAAAAGAGGGGTTGAAAGTATTTATTTTCAACTTTTTTACTTCTTTTTTAGACTTCTTTGAAATAAGGTTGTATTTAATAATAAAGAAGCAATTCATTGTTTATTGTGCAGATGTATCTCGTAC
>NZ_JBFUIA010000065.1:0-9821 GCF_056402115.1 Mucilaginibacter sp. P4_C11
GTTTAAGGAGCAATAAAAAAATAAACTCTTTTTTTTCAGAAGTAAAATTTCCGATCACCAGAAATCAATAAAATTATGTCATAAAAACCTGACATAACTAAAAATCGATGTGTTTCAGCTAAAAAAAAAGAAAAATATGCTCCAAAAAGGGCTTTGACCGAAAAAATGCTACCTCATTTGTTGTTTCAATAAAAAAACGACGCTATTAACTGTCTGTTTTCATCACCTTAGCCTTTTGATATTTTTTTTGCCAATTTGTCACACAGCATGACACAACCCGAGTGTACTGACAAAAAATCCTGAAAAACCTACCAAAAACCTGCAAAACAAAGCAACAAGATTCCAAATCGAGGTTAAATTTCTTAATTACAGGTATGCCAAACTGTTTTTATCCAGGTGTGCCAATAATCAAACAATTTGGTTAAATTGAGGGTTGATTTAATAGTTTAACCATTTACCTAAACATGAAGAAAACACTACTGCTTTTGAGCCTTCAGCTTTCGCTCTCATTTTTTGCTTCGGCCCAGGATATTAAAGGCAACTATGCCATCAAAAACGTACAAACTGGTATGCTATTACGGGTGAAGGATGCCGGATCAAAAAATGGCACACCGTTGGTTGCCTACTATCCCGAGAATTGGAAATGCATGACCTGGAATTTTAAAAATACCGGCGAAAATAGCTACCAGCTACAAAACTTACTCACTAACAAAACTTTTCAACCGGTTACAAAGGCAGATATCAATGTAGCATTTGAAGAGCAACCCCTGGTTGATGCTTCGCCTAACCAGCAATATGAATTTATTGGCGTAAAAAAAGACACTTATCTTATTAAATTGAAAGGTACTGATTTATACCTAACGCCGGCCGATATTAAGGGTAAAGTAAACTCGGCCATTATCCTGGCATCAAAAAGAAATACCCCCGAACAGTTATGGACAATATATGAACAGTCTCCCACGATGTAGTCACTTTTATTAACCTTGATAAAATGAAAAAAGGATTGCTGATTATCTGTATTGCTTGCTTCACATTAAGCGCATTTATATACAATGAAGGGCAATTACCTCAGGCAAGCCCTCCCGCAGGTTATAAAGTGGATACACTGGCAACGAACCTTGTGGTGCCCTGGCAAATTGTTTTTTTACCGGATAATAGTATGCTGTTTACCGAGCGCCCCGGCCGTGTGCGCATTTATCGCAATGGTAAATTATTGGCAAAACCGGCTTTTATTATCCCTGGTATACCCTTAAGGAATAAATCGGGGTTATTGGGTATGTGTATCCATCCCGATTTTACCAGCAACGGTTATATTTATATCGCTAACGATTATCTTGAAGATAATAAGATGCGTTTAGCCATCACCCGCTATATTTTCAAAAACGACACCCTTACTAATCCTTTTAACATATTAAAGGGAATCCCGGCCAATCAAAATCATACAGGCTGTCGCCTTGTATTCGGACCTGATAAAAAACTATGGATAACCACCGGAGATGCCGACCAACCAGCCTTAGCACAGGATTTAAAGGCCTACAACGGCAAAATTTTGCGGGTTAACGATGATGGCAGCATCCCATCCGACAATCCTTTTTATAACAACGATACTGCCCGTAAAGAAATTTGGACCTACGGACACCGCAATACCCAGGGCCTAGCCTTTGAACCAGGAACCGGCGCACTGTTCAACTCAGAGCATGGGCCTACCGGAGGGGATGAAATTAACATCATAAAAAAGGGCGAAAATTACGGATGGCCTGTAATACACCACCGCGATACTAAAATTGGCATGAATACCCCGTTAGCCGAGTACACACCATCAATCGGCCCTGGCGAGGCTATGTTTTATTCGGGCAAAGCATTTCCGCAATTGCAAGGTTACCTGCTGGTTGCTTGTTTAAGAGGTGAGCAAATTTTAAAAATACAACTTGACCATGATAAAATTACCGGGCAGGAAGTATTGCTGAAACAACAGTATGGCCGTGTCCGGTCGTTAGTGACAGGGCCCGATGGTTACATCTACTTCTCCACTTCCCAAATCGACCCGGCAGAAGGCAGTCCGCGCCCCAATTATGATATGATATTGCGGCTAAGGCCATCAGGCAGCAGCGATAAACCGTTGTTATCCCAAAAGCTTATTGAAAATAAGCCCATCCTGAAATCAACACAAAAACAAACCGCGGGGATAATGTTTCATCAACTATGTGCCAGTTGCCATGGCGATAATTTACAGGGAACCGATAAAACACAAAACCTGCTTGCCGGCAAATTTAAATATGGATCAACTAAAGCATCCATTATCAAAAATATAACAAATGGCATTACAGACCAGGGCATGCCTGCATGGAACGGCGCTATAAGTAAGGGTGATATCAACCAGATTGCGAATTACATATATAAAAAAACCAGGAACAGTATAAAACATAAATAATATGATGGTTTTAAACAAAGTATTGTTTGCATTAACGCTTTATTATATTTTTGAGATATGAAGCATATATCTATCCTGGTACCCAAAGGCGCTATATTAGGCAGCCTTGAAGGTTCGCGCCAGTTATTTACCCAGGTGAACCAGTTTTTTTTATCAATGGGAAAAGACCCTGTTTTTAAAGTTGAGCTTGTTGGCCTGCAAAAAGAAACGCCAATCAGTGGTGGTTGTTTTACTGTAAATTCGCATCTTTTGATCTCGGATGTTAAAAAAACTGACCTGATCATTATCCCTGCACTTGATGGCGAAATAACGAGCGCTATCGAAAACAATAAAGAATTTATCCCCTGGATAACTGATCAATATAAAAACGGCGCCGAAATTGCCAGTTTATGTATGGGAGCGTTCCTGTTGGCGTCAACCGGCTTGCTGAAAGGTAAAAGCTGTGCTACCCATTGGATGGCTGCCAACCAGTTCCGTACCATGTTCCCCGATGTAAACCTGGTTACCGAGAAAATTATTACCGACGAGCAGGGCATTTATTCAAGCGGCGGCGCATTCTCATACCTTAACCTGATTTTATACCTGATTGAAAAGTTTGCCGGCCGGGATATGGCCATTTTAAGTTCAAAGGTATTTGCTATCGAAATGGAGCGTACCAACCAATCGTCATTTATTATTTTCCAGGGACAAAAAGACCATTCGGATGACCCGATAAAAAAAGCACAGGAATTTATCGAGAAAAATTACTCAGAAAAAATAAGCGTCGAACAACTGGCATCTATGTTTGCCTTAGGTAGGCGCAACCTGGAACGCCGGTTTAAAAAAGCCACCTCCAACACCGTTGCCGAATATATTCAACGTGTAAAAATAGAAGCAGCTAAAGCGAGTCTTGAAACATCCCGCGATAATGTAAACGAGGTAATGTATAACGTTGGCTACACCGATAATAAAGCCTTCCGTAATACATTTAAACGTATTACCGGGCTGTCTCCAATGGATTACAGGAATAAATATCAGCGCGAATATTTGAACTGATAATTGCCCCTTATAACGCTGTTGTGAGCTATTCGTCCAATAAAAATTGCTGCCCCATTTAAATCCTTGTTATAAGCCCGATCGTTTAAAAAACTTCTGAATAGTATCGGGCTTAGTCATTAAAAGTGTCTGGATGCCCAGCTTTTGGGCACCCTCCAAATGCTGCGGACTATCATCTATAAAAAGCGTCTCGGCTGGGTTAAGGTTATTTTCATCCAATACCATCTGGAATATCCTGGCTTCGGGCTTCCGCTTGCCGGTGAGATGCGAGTAATAAGCTTTTTCGAAAAGATGGTCGTTGCCGTCAAACCCAAAATCACTTTTCAGGTACTCCATAATGTGATCATAGTGGATAGCGTTGATGTTACTCAATAAAAATGTGTGGTATTTTGTTTTCAAATCCAACAGTAATTCRTGGTTTCCAGGCTCAATTCCGAGTAACATACTGTTCCACGCGCCGTTTATTTGGCTATCTGTAAGGCCATGATTGCCCGATTTTTGCCTGATATAGTCCCTAAACTCCCCGGCAGACACCTCTCCCCTATCAAATTTATCAAAAATTTCGTCCTGTTGTTTATGACCAAAAAACTCAGCTGCATTACTGATACCCAACTGGTTCCAGCCTTGTTGAGCCAGTTTGAAATCGATATTAAAGATGACATTACCGTAGTCGAAGATGATATTTTTGATATTTTGCATAAAGGGTTTTGTAAATTGACTGCAAATATGTAAAATTGCACCCGTTAAATAAACACAAATAACCGCGCCTATAGCTCAGTCGGTTAGAGTAGAAGACTCATAATCTTTTGGTCCCTGGTTCGAGCCCAGGTGGGCGCACAGAGTACAAAACCCGCTTTTTACATACGTAGAGCGGGTTTTTTCGTCTTACACATGCGGGTTAGGATCACCTGCGGCACCGTGGCTGTTACATATTTGTTACGGGATTTACATAGTTTTTTGTTGAACTTGACGTACCCATGTAACAAATATGTAACGGGATTTACGTCATTATTTATGTAAATTATGGCTACCACCGTAAGTGCAAAGATTTATTCGCACCATGAAAAAGCCGACGGTACTTTCAATGTGAAGTACGTTGTCTATCACAAAGGGGAAAGAAAATTTATCGACTCCCCGCATTTTGTCTCTAAAAGACAAATCACCAAAGATTTTGATATCAAAGACAAAATTGTCCTCAGATGGCTGGATGAAGCCATGGACGATTACCGCATCCTAATCAGTGCGATCAATTCAAGACTCGATTTTTTTACCTGTGAGGAGTTGCGCGACTATTTAAGAGATAGTAATAAGGATATTGATCTCATCGAGTTTGCGAACTCTCATATCGAATTCCTCAAAGAACATAACCGGGAACCATACTCACGGACTTTCCGGAAAGTAAGAAACAGCCTGACCGATTATTTTGGCAGACCACAGATCTCCATCAATGAAATACATTCCAACATGCTATTTCAATATGAGCGATTTCTTAAAACACCCCGTAAATTAACCCGAATTAATCAATTAGGGAAAATGGTCRCCACTTCAGAAAAAGGCCTTTCAAAGGGCGGATTGCATGCTCATATGCGGGACCTACGCACTTTATTCAATGAAGCCAAAAGGAAATTCAACAATGATGAGTTGGGGATTATCAGGATAAAACACTATCCATTTACCAAGTACAAGGTTGGCAGTCCGCCTGCAACTAAGAAGCGGAATTTTGATGTTCAACAGGTCATTGCGATTCGTGATTGCAAGGTGCCCGAAGGAAGCCGCGTAGAATTGGCAAGAGATATGTTTATGCTGTCGTTCTACCTATGCGGAACAAATGCAGTAGATTTTTACCATTCCTCAGATTTAAACGTCGTAAACGGGAGATTTGAGTACAATAGGTCGAAAACCCAAGGCAGAAGGCAAGATGAAGCCTTTATTAGTATCAAAATTGTAGATGAAGCAAAAGTTTTGCTGGAGAAGTACCTGGGAAAACTTAATTCAAGATATGGCGCGTATGATTATTTAGATTATGCCCTGTATAAAGGCATGAAAGGCCTGAGAGAAATTACCGGCATCAATGAGCTTACTTTGTATTGGGCACGACATACTTTTGGAACCTTAGCAAGGAATGAATGCCGGATGAGTGTGGATGACATCGCTGAAGCCCTAAATCACGTTGATAATGGCCATTTCACTACTGATATTTACCTTGCTAAAGATTGGGGAATTGTCGATGATGTACAGGCCCAAGTAATCGCATTATTAATTCAAGCACGAAATATTAATGATAACGTCGTTGGCTACGATCATGAAAAGTATAGAAGTGGGATGCGTTTAGTAGTTGCCTAATTGCTGTATGTAAATATTTGTTTAAGTAGATCATCATTCATTAGAAGTGGTTATTGATAAGATTTGATTGACCATTTCTAATGATAGTATATTCTAAACTACTCGACAAAATTACTCTTTGATATATTTAATAAATCGGGAAACCTGATAAAGATCAGTTAATAAGGTTATCCAGTTTATAGGTATTTATGAACAACCTGTTTTTCATATAAATAAATCACTAAATTGCTTAGTATTTATATATTTATATGTCTCTGATACTTAACGCCGCACCTATCACATTTTCTAATGCAAAAATCCAGGTTGAAAAATTTATCTATTCTGAAGATAAATTTGAACAATTAAGAGATGAATTCAGGAAATCGCATTTAATTAAAAGAAGTGGAAATGAAATAATTGCCGTTCCATTTAAAAATGGCAATCCACCTATTGGTGGTGAACAGGCTACAATAGATTTGGAAGTAGACCTTTCTTTAGCAAAATCCTTGGCCAACAATGCGCTGTATCGAGAACTTTACAGGAGAGATTGCTGGATTTCAAGCATTAACCCATTAAGCTATTTGACCACTAAAAACAATTTGCTTGAGGGATGCATGCCTGACGGAGTGGCCCTGATAAAAGGGTTAAATGTGTTTGTGAAATGGGAAATTGAGTTTAGAGTTATTGATCCAGTGGGAAAATCTCCTTTTGTATCTATGAATATTAATATAGGTACGGCTCCACGAATTGCATTAACCTGCCAACAACTCATGGTTAAAGGATTGTCAGTCATAAGCTATTATGTTGGTAAACCATATTATGGGAAAAACCCAGAGCTAAAGCCTCGCTTTTCAACCATTGGAAGGGTAACGAATGTAAATAGTGACGGAATGCTCGAACTTGAAGATGTTCGTGATGGAGAGCCTAATTTGATTGACCCAACAGAAGTTTATCTTGAACCCCGAGAAGATTTGTTGGATTATTGCATTCGTGCATTATATGCAAATAACGCTTCTGAAATATTAATAAATCTTGATAAAAAGCTGGCTGCATATCATACTGGAAACCAGAAATTCAATAAATTAAAATTCGCACTTGATAGTTACAAAAAGTTTAAATTAAGCTTGGTTGAAGGTGTTGAATTTTCGATTGAAGATTTTTTAAGTGACGACAGCACGAATGAGAAACATCTTAAAGCATTTAACGCGGAAAAACCTGTTTTCGTTTTTGCTCATGGTGCATCCAAAACAAGTTACTATAATGACCTCGGTCTTCAAAATTATGGACCCTTTTCAAGGGAAACATTCAGCCCTAATAAACCCAGGATTTGTGTCATTTTACAAGCCACAAAAAAAGGTCAGGTAGAGCAAGTTTTACATAAATTCTTAAATGGTATTGCCCCAGTTCCATTTGGTAAAAATGGCAAAACTTTCGAATTTACGGGTTTGAAGACAAAATTCCGATTACAGGATTGTTCAGTTGAATTTTTTACGACAGCCGACGATTCAATTACTGGTTACAATAAGGCTATTAGTTCTGCTCTGCAGTCAAATGGTAACGATCGCCCATTTGACTTAGCACTGGTCCAAATTGATGATAGTTTTCGTAGCCGGCACTCAGCTAACAACCCGTATCTAACGGCTAAAGCCAGATTCATAGGTCAACAAATTCCGGTACAAGAATTTACACTTGAAAATCTCAGTCAACCGGACACTCGAATTGTTTGGAGTCTTAACAATATGGCATTAGCAACTTATGCCAAACTTGGTGGCGTACCCTGGTTATTGACTGCTGATACTACAATAGGACACGAAGTTGTCTTCGGAATTGGAAGTGCAATGATCCATACAAGCAGAATGAGCACAAAGCAAAGGATGATTGGAATTACAACAGTTTTTACTGGTGATGGACGATACTACATTAACAATATCTCATCAGCTGTAACATCGGATGAATATTTTGAAACGCTCTTAAGCAGTTTACGTAATACGATGGAACGTGTAAAAAAAGATTTTGCATGGAGGCCGAGAGATACTGTTCGATTAATCTTTCACGCATTTAAAACCTTTAAAGATGCAGAGGCTGAGGCCGTAAAAAAAGTAATGAGCGAACTTGGAGATTATAATGTGGAATTTGCCTTTGTTCATGTGGCACCGAATAACCCTTATATCTTATTTGACACCAGCCAGAGCGGTGTTTTTGGAAAAGGTGTTTATGCCCCGGAAAGGACAAAATACTTGCAATTGTCAGAGCATGTTTCATTGGCGAGTTTAACAGGCCCGCAAGAATTAAAAAAATCAAGCGATGGAATACCTCAGCCAATTCAGCTTATCCTACATAGAGATTCCACTTTTAAAGACATGGCATATTTGTCAAAGCAAATCATCAAATTCGGTGCACATTCTTGGCGAAGCTTTCAACCGGCACCTATGCCAGTCTCAATATACTATTCCCAGTTAATGGCGCAAATGCTAAGTCAACTTTCAACAGTGGAGAACTGGAATTCTGATGCAATTTATAATAAGATCGGTACTACGAGATGGTTTCTTTAAATCAGACCCAAGCAGGATTTATTCTTAGAGATATTTATACTGCACTTATTGGAAAAGTTAAAAATATTGAAGCCAATTCTATTGACGGCGCATTCGTTGTATGGATGTTTCCTTCTGGGAGTGGAATTGTTCAACCGATTTTGCCTGTCGATTTCGCGACAACAAACTACAGTCATGTTGCACAACTGGGTTTTTTGGCTGAAATAAATCCTGAATTTTATAAAGATTATCAATCGAGTTTAATTGATGGATTAACAAGAACATCGCAAAGATCAGCAACCATTGCTGGTGTAGGTCCGGCAGGATTTTATAGTGATGCTATAGCTTTATTAGGAATTGCACTTGGCGCTAAACATATCGGCGGCGAAATTCAAAATTCGATAAAAAGTTGGATGTTATCATTTGTATTTAAATCATTAACAAACCTACCAGATTGGAAAAAAATTATCATCAAGGCGTGTATATTTATTTTAGATCCGGCCAATAATACTAATATTGATTATAAAATTGAAGCCAATATTGATATCCAACTTGCCTTAAATATAAAAGGCATAAATGCTTTTAAAAACATCGATTTTGACGGGGCATATCATTCAATTACCCGTGGAACAATACATGATGATCCTGAGATAGGATTAATTGCATCAAGGTTATCAGTTATAGATTACTTGACTAATCATTTGCCAGCAATTTCGTTAAGTAAACCCAAAATTGAGGAGATTGCATTGGTTTTAAATAACCTTACCGCTGCGTTTCGGCGTTGGGTTTGGGAGGAAAAGCCAAAGACTACGACAAGTACAATTCAAAAATGGGATCTTCAAAATGAATATCATGTTCAAAGTTTGCTTTACTTTTTTTTAGCACCACTATTTCCTGATATTGAATCTGAATTTTATTTAGAAAATACTGGGCAATTAAATTCTCGGGCTGATATTGGTCTTCCTTCATTAAACCTGATTATTGAAGTGAAATTTTTAAGAGCAAGTAAAAATTTCCAAAATATGCTTGAAGAAATTGCGGCCGATAACACGTTATACTTTAAAAATAATAGTGTTTATAAAGAAAAGTATTCTAAAATGCTGGTTTTTTTATGGGATGACACTAATAGAAATCAAGAGCACACAACTTTTAGGACAGCAGTGAAAACCTTTAATAACATCTTTGATGCAGTAGTTATGTCCAGGCCTGGGATTATGCCAAAAAGTACGACTATTGTTAAAGAACAGAAATAGCTTCCCACCTCAGTAATTGCATTAATTATCAGTTGGAATGACTCATTTTCATCATAATACCTTACCCTGACTGCTACATCAATTTTTTAAATTCATCGAGAGCAATAGTGCGGATGATTTTAAAAGGCAATTGTCGTTAATTCTTGAATTTAAAGTTCTTAATGTCCTTATGACAGAAAAACCATCAGCTATTGATGTTAATTCATTTAACCTTTTTTCGCGTGATTGATTCATCAATCTGTTCTACAA
>NZ_JBFUIA010000066.1:0-7072 GCF_056402115.1 Mucilaginibacter sp. P4_C11
GGCTTATTAAGTTCTGAATTTTTTATATTCGCCAGAAAGAAGCGGCCGAAGACATTGTATCCGATGTATTTATTAAGTGTTGGGAATCCCGTAAAAGCCTTACCGAAGTTACCAACCCCGAAACATATTTGTTTGTGGCCGTTAAAAATCAATCATTCAATTATCTAAAAAAATTCTCCAATATTCACCTTGTCCAGATAGAAGCTTCGGACGAAGTTGAGTTTGTAAATACTTTTGATCCCGAAAAAGAATTGGAACGCAAAGAACTCCATTTCTTATTAGATAAAGCTATCGCTTCGCTCCCTCAACAGGCATGTATTATTTTTAAGTTAATTAAAGAGGATGGCATGAAATATAAAGAGGTTGCCGAAATTTTAAATATATCTCCCCGCACTGTACAAACCCAGTTATTTAGAGCAATGAAAAAATTAAGCATCATTCTTGCTGCACATCAACTTGCATCTAAATCATCAGAGAGGGCATCTTCTGACCATGACATCATGGGGCTTTCGTTGTTATAGGAATTCTTTTTAAATTTTTTTTMAAAGCTTGTAGGCAATTTTAAAAAAACTATTGTCCTATCTAAAAACAAGCCCGTTTAAGGCGAGAAAAGATGGTTAACGAACGATTTATTGAACTGCTCACAAAAAAGCTCTCGGATGAGATGAATGCCGCAGAATTGGAGGAATTCAATTTTCTGGTAGCAAACGACGACGCTTGCAGGCAACAAAGCGCTTTCTTTAAAACTTATTGGGTAAAAAACGAAGAACAGTATTCAAATACAGATCTGATGTTTCAGCATATCTTATCTAAAATAGATATACCCGCAACTGAAGATCAACCGGCTTATGAAATTCCTGCTGAAGGCGCTAAAACCCGGCGCATGATTATCTTTTTACGCAGCGTGGCGGCATTGTTAATAATCGGTATTGGCTTATCTGTTACCTATTATTTAAAGAGATACGATAAGACAAGCCTGGACCTGGCCAGTCTTCAGCAGAAAAAAACGCCGAGCCGTGTAAAATCTAAAATTTACTTAAGCGACGGATCTGTTGTAACATTAAATTCTGAAACTACTTTAAAATACCCGCCATCATTCAAAGGCCCTACCCGCGAGGTTTACCTCAATGGCGAAGCTTTTTTTGATGTGGCCAAAGACCATCAGCATCCCTTTATAGTACATGCGGGTAAAATGAGCATCAGGGTTGTGGGCACGGCTTTTAATGTAAAATCTTACAAAAACGATATTGCAAGTGAAACAACACTTATCCGGGGATCGATAGAAGTTACCCTGGCCGACAGGCCTTCAGACAGGATCATCCTTAAACCAAACGAAAAGCTTATTTTAAAGAGCACCACTTTTAAAAGGCATACCATTAACCGCAACTTAGTAGCCCAAACTCCTGATACTGCAAAAACAAGTTACGCGCTTACCAACCTTACTTACTTAAGATCAAATGATACCACCGTGGTTGAAACCTCGTGGGTAAATAACCGACTGATTTTTAAGGACGAAGACTTTGCCGAAATTGCCAATAAAATGGAGCGCTGGTACGGCATCAAGATAAATTTTAAAAATACAGATGTAAAAGACTACCGTTTCACGGGAGTTTTTGAAAAAGAAAACATTTTGCAGGCATTAAAAGCCCTGCAGATTATCGAGCCATTTTCATATAAGTACAAAAATGAAACCATATACATTTATTAACCCAATGCAGCCATTAAACAAGCCTATGACATAAAGAAAGCTTTACATACCACAAAAAAAACGGGAATTACCAGAGGCAACTCCCGCGAAGATGAAGATCTGTTAGTTAATCATGCAATGCTCTCTCGAACAGAACATTGCCATTTAATCAAGTCACCTTTAATTAAGTAAAAGTATGAAATATTTTAAACACCCCAAGGGTGTAAGAGATAACTATTGGCTATTTAAGTCCATATTAATAATGAAATTGACATTTATTTTAGTAGTAGCCTTTAGTCTGCAATCCATTGCAAATGTCTACTCGCAACAAAAAGTCACCTTTAACATAAAATCGGCAGATTTTAGTAAGGTTATCTCTGCTATTCAAAAGCAGACTAACTACCACTTCGTTTTCAGCGAGCGTAAAATCCCTTCAACCAAAAAGATAACGCTTAATGTACAAAACGAAGAAGTTACGTCGGTTTTGAATAAGCTTTTGGCAAATTCCGACTTTACCTACACCCAACTTGAAAACAACCTGATCGTTATCTCTCAAAAAAATGAGGTTGTAAATGCTGCGGTAGTAAAAGGTAAAGTTGTTGACGAAAACGGCACACCGGCACCAGGCGTTTCGGTAAGGATAAAAGGAACAACTACAGGCACCATAACTGATGCCAATGGTAACTTCTCTATCAGTGCTCCGGATAACGCTGTACTTATCTTCTCGTTTTTAGGTTATGAAAACCAGGAAGTACCTGTTGGCGGCAAAAGCGAACTATCTGTAAAGCTTACCGTATCTGCAAAAAGCCTGAACGAAGTTGTAGTAACAGCTTTGGGTATCAAAAAAGATTCTAAAAAATTAGGTTATTCGGTATCAACTGTTAATGGTGGCGTTTTAGACAAAGCTAAAGAATCAAACGTTGCGTACTCATTAGAAGGTCGCGTGGCTGGTTTAAGTGTTAGCGGTACCAATGGTGGCGCGGGTTCATCTGCACGTATTTTATTACGTGGCGTTACAAGTACAAGTGGCACACAGGGCCCTTTATTTGTAATTAACGGCGTGCCTATGGATAACACCCAAAGAGGTCAATCTGGCGAATGGGGTGGTGCTGATTATGGTGACGGTATATCTAACATCAACCCTGACGATATCGAAAGCATGACAGTATTAAAAGGTCAATCGGCATCTGCACTTTACGGCACACGTGCATCTGGCGGTGTTATTTTAATCACTACTAAATCCGGCAAAAAGAATTCAGGTTTTGGTGTTGAGTACAATACCAACTACCAGGCGGATAAAGTTTATGACAACACTGATTTTCAAACTCAGTACGGACAAGGCGAAGGCGGCATTAAACCTGCCAACGTTGCGAGTGCATTGTCTTCAGGAAACTTAGCATGGGGAGCAAAATTAGATGGTTCCCAGGTAATTCAGTTTGACGGTAAAAGTTATGCTTATWCAAAAACAAGCGATGACTATACTAAGTTTTACAAAACTGGTGGTACTTTCACTAACACGGTATCGTTAACCGGCGGTGGTGAAACAGGCGCTTTCCGTTTGTCATTATCTGATATGAACAACCATGCTATCACCCCTAATAGCGGTTTAAATAGAAAATCATTCAACTTTAACGGATCACAAACCGTAATTAAAAACCTTGATATAAACCTGGTTGCCAATTATGTTATTGATAATGCTAAAAACCGTTCTGGTTTAAGTGATGGCCCGGGTAATCCTAACAACGTGCAATTTTTAGCACCGAATGAGGCCCAGAGCATATTATCGCCAGGTACTGTAGCTGGTGGTGGTGAGCAAAAATGGAATAACGACATTTATGTAACAAACCCCTATTTTGCAGCTTACAATTTTGTAACCAACACAAAAAGAGAGCGTTTAATATCATCCATCTCTGCCAGGTACGCTATTACACCTTGGGCTTATGCACAAGGCCGTGTAGGTTATGATAAAATTAACGATGCTCGTTTAGGTATCACTCCTACCGGTACAGCTTATATAGGCGGTAATGGATCTATTCAAACCCAAACAACTCAAATCACAGAGTTTAACGCGGACGCTTTAATTGGTGCTAAGCATGATATCATTAAAGATTTCTTAAATCTTGATTTGTCTGTAGGTGGTAACATTCGTAAAGCAAACTCTTCAGGCACGTTTATAAACGGCGATAACTTTATTATCCCTTACTTTTACGATCTGTCTAATGTACCCAGCAGAAATAGTGGCAATCAAAACGTTTCTGCATTGCAAGTTAACTCAGCATATTACACAGCTGACTTCGCCATCAAAAACTTCCTGGTGTTAAGCACTACAGGCCGTTATGATGCCTATAGCAGTATATCAAGCGCTGTTGGCCGTGGCATATTTTCGCCCTCGGTTTCAGCCAGCTTTATATTCTCTGATCTTGCACACATTGATGGTCTTGACTTTGGAAAACTACGTGTAGCATATTCACAAACAAGCGCTGGAGCACCTACCTATGGCAACCAGGTTTATTATTCGGTAAACAATGCTGTCAATGGTGTTAATGCAGGTGGCTTTAGCTCACAATTACCAAACCTATTATTGCCTCCAAATACATTGAAGGAGTTGGAGATTGGTACCGAAATGAAGTTTTTCAATGATCGTTTAGGCCTTGACGTTGCTTATTTCCAAAGAAAAACAGAAAAGGAAATTCTTAATAGTTCTATTGACTGGTCAACCGGTTATACAAATGCGTATGTCCCAACAGGTTCTGTTCAAAACAAAGGTATAGAGGTTGAAATACATGGCTCGCCAGTTAAAAGCAGCACATTCACCTGGACCCCTGCATTTAACTTTACATACGTACAAAATAAAGTGTTACATACCGATGTCAATAATTCAAATTTAGGCCTTGGTACTTATCGTCCGTTAAATGCAACAACTGCATTTGTTGTTGGTATGGCTGGGCCTCAGATTATGGCCAACGATTACAAACGCGATGGTAGTGGCAATATCATATTTGATGCTAATGGTAATGCCGAAGCAACGGGCCGTATACCGTTAGGTAGTGTAATACCTAAAATTTATGGTGGTTTTAACAACGATTTCACCTATAAAAACTTCAATTTGGGTTTCCTTATTGACTATCGCTTTGGTAACAAAGTATTATCGGCAACTAATTACTACAGCATCTTCCGCGGTTTAAATAAAATGACCCTTGTTGGTCGTGAAACAGGCGTAGTTGGTGTGGGTGTTACTGAATCCGGTGCAGCAAATACCAAAAACGTACCGGCAGAAGATTATTACCAAAGCTTAGCTCGTAACATTTCGGCGCTTAACGTATTAGATGGTAGCTTTATTAAATTACGTCAGGTAACCTTTGGTTATTCTATTCCTAAAACATCTATTGCTGGCACACCTTTCAATTCTATCACTGTATCATTAGTAGCCCGTAACTTATGGACTATTATGAAACATACAGACAATATCGATCCGGAATCAAACTTTGCTCCTGGTATCAATTATGCAGGTATTGAAGGTACAAGCGTACCCGCAGTTAGAACTTATGGTGTAAACGTGAACTTTAAATTTAAAAAATAACAAAGATGAAAAAACGACTTATATATAGTTGCCTTATTGTAGGTGCCACCTTTGTAGCAGGTTGTACTAAAAACTTTGACAAGATAAATACTGATCCAACTAAAGTAAGCGCGGGTTTAATTAATCCAAACTTTTTTATGGCGCAGGCTCAGATCCAGTTTTCAAATACAGGTTACGATCAATTACTTTTTCAAAGTATGTGGTCTCAGGCGTTAGCTTCAACTTATGATTACTACAGAAACGGCGATAAATATGTTGCCAGTGGTAGTTTTCAGGATTATAAAGCGCGTACATGGAATAATGGCTTTAGTGCCACAACCCTTATCGATGAGATGAAAAGCCTTGTTAAAGGAAACGCTGCTTTATCAAATCTTGACAATTGCGGAACTATTTTACGTGTATTGATGCTTGAGCGAGTTACCGATGCTTACGGCGATATTCCTTTTTCGCAAGAAGGACAGGCTAAAGCTGGCATTTTTACTCCGGTTTTTGATGCCCAAAAAGACATCTACGCTTCAATGCTTGATCAGTTGGATAAAGCATGTGCTGCATTAGACGCATCAAAAGCAGGCCCTACAAGCGATTTATTTTACAGCGGGAATGTTACACAATGGAAAAAATTAGGGTATTCTTTGATGTTACGTGCAGCAATGCGTTTAACCAAGGTAGATGCGGCCACTGCACAAAAATATGCCGAAAAAGCATATGCTGGTGGCACTATGACTGCTGTTGCCGATAACGCAAAAGTAAAGGCCGATTATTCTAATGGTAACGGCAACAGTGACGCAGCAGCGTTATTAGTGCCAGATGATTTCCGTGAAGTAAGATGGGGACAAACTTTGATTTCATACATGCAATCAACGGGCGATCCACGTGTTAGCGCTGTTGCTGAAATATCGGCCGGTACTGGTAAAAAAGCCAATGAAACCACAGTTGCTGGTATTTCTACCGCTGCTTTACAGGTTGGTATGCCAAATGGTTACGATTTAAATGGCGGTACAACGGATATTTCTAAAGCACCTGGTTATCCTGGAGCGACACCTGCGGATCCTACAGTTACCGGCGATGCACCAGCACCAGTAGCAAAATATTCACGTCCAAAATTTGCTGTTTACGATGACCGCAACCGTTATAACTTCTTATTAACTTACGGCGAAACTGAACTGTTATTAGCGGAAGCTGCTTCAAAAGGATGGGCAACCGGTACGGCTGCCACGCATTTTGCAAACGCTTTAACTGCTGATATGCAAACGTTAGGTCAGTTTGGTACTACATCTGTTGATGCTGCTGCTATAACTGCTTATGTTGCTGCACATCCACTGGTAACTGCTACCGCATTGCAACAAATCAACATGGAGTATTATATAGAAACTGCAACTGTTTTCAACTTTAACGAAAACTGGAATAACTGGAAAAGATCAGGCTTTCCTGTTTTAACAAAAGTTACCTATGCAAACCAATTTGCTACAGATATTCCAAGAAGGATCGCTTACCCTGTTACTTTACCTGCAACCAACGGCGCTAACCTTGCCGCCGCGATTAAAAATCTTGCGGGTGGTGATATTTTCACTGCAAGAGTTTACTGGGATAAATAATAGCTAATATTCTTTACTAACAAGGAGACATTATTGTCTCCTTGTTAGTTTTATTACTTTTACCAAAACTATTTTCCAGAACAGCGTGCCCCGATCATGAGTTTTTATTCCATTGCTGATGTACTATTTTAACTTATATCTTTTAAAACGCATATCAGGCAATATTGCTATTATTACCGCAATATTTTGCTTTACTTCCCTTCCCTCCTA
>NZ_JBFUIA010000067.1:0-6845 GCF_056402115.1 Mucilaginibacter sp. P4_C11
GTACCGGGTAGTTTGAATTATTCAACTGTATAGGCAGGAAATCACCGTTAGGTAGCTTCAAATACACTTTTAAACTTTCTATTAACTCTTTTAACCAATAATACTGAGCATCTGTTAAAGGGTCTGTAATTGCTTTATAGGTATTTACCGTATTAACAAAAATTGTTTCACTATCTGTATTGAAAATACCGTTCTGTATATCCGTATAGTTGCCAGAATTATCAATTTTGAAGGGTGTTGTGGTTAAGTTGGTTTTGGTTACCGCCAAAGTTTCTCTGACGTTGAAAAAAGTACATCTATCGAACCCGCCCAACTTATTA
Source organism: Mucilaginibacter sp. P4_C11 (assembly GCF_056402115.1). NCBI lineage: Bacteria > Pseudomonadati > Bacteroidota > Sphingobacteriia > Sphingobacteriales > Sphingobacteriaceae > Mucilaginibacter > Mucilaginibacter sp. P4_C11. Next base: position 321 of record NZ_JBFUIA010000067.1, read on the forward strand.
AGAAACAAAATTTCAACTGAATCTTTGCAACCAAGGGATTGATATTGAAAATTCCTGATAGCCGATTTGGTTACACCCGAATTATCAAACAATTGAACAGAATAGTAATTAACATTACTAAAATCAATATAAAAATTACGGGTAAGTGCTGCCGGGCTGACATCTACCCTACCTGCTGTTGTACCTGATGGTACAGCTACGTTGTAAGTATTGGATACTAACCCATTATGTGTAATAACCTTAACGGTACCGGGTACACCATCATTAAGATAGCTTAAATATTCGCTACTGGTAGCGTTAATGAATCCTAAATCAGGTTTATTGGTTAAAAAATTGGCGGTAGAACCAKAAGCAGTAACCACAAAGTTTTTATAATCGTAAATATTATAGGAAACCCTATCAATTTGGGCATTCCAAGTATAAAACAAGCCAGAAGTAAGCGTTGAACCATCAACAATACCTGCATCACCGTACAGCTTTTCAGTTACTTTAACTTTATAAGCTTGTAGTATAGCCGGGGTTGAATCAACTATGTTAGCAGAAGGCAAAAGTTGATAGTTAACAACGTTTGATAAAATTGATGATAAATCAGTGAATGAACTGGTACGGTGCGCCGGGGTTGTATAAAGTCTTAAATTAGCTATAACGCCGTTATCATCAGCCTGAACCTGTACCTGAAAAAACTGTATAGCTGTATTATCAGATGATACCTGAAATATAATCGGATTATTTGCCGGGGTGTACTTTTGTGGTGTTTTGGTGAATGTAATCATCTATCCTTTTTGGATAGGTAATATGATTTGGTAGGGTAATTAGTTATCTTTAAAACCTTATTATGAGCAATAAGTTACCTAAAACAGCACAACAATCTAAATCTCAACGGAAGTGTATTTTCTGTTCAGGATTGCCATTAACAAAAGAACATCTAATTCCTGATTGGATACCAAAAGTCCTGAACACAGAGCGTAATGTGATTAATCATCAAAACCTAAGAATATCTATCACATATGATTCAAACTTCGTTGTATTCTATCCAAGGGTCTTAAAAAAAGCTGGTCATACATTTTCAAAAAAGCTATTAGTTGTTTGTGCAACTTGCAATAACGGATGGATGAGCAAATTACAAAACCAAACTAAACCGTTACTTTCCAGTTTGATGTTGGATGAACCTGTAACATTGCAAAAAAAGGACATCTTACTCTTGCACAAATGGATTGTGATGTCAACAATGGTTGCAGAATTTGATGATTTAAGATTTAAACAAATACCAATTGAACATTTACGAAACTTTAAGATTAACCAACAAGTACCTGAGAAGTGGAAAATTTGGATTGGGCGTTATAAAGGAGATATAGTGGGATATCAGCACTATGGCGGACGCCTTATGGAAAGGATAATGATTAATGTTGAAAAACGTTTTGCACAAACATCTACTTTTACAATAGGGAGTCTATTTATATTTGTATTTAGTACTGATTCAGATTGGATTTATAAAAGTTTTGGAAATGTTTACGTCGATAAATTAACTCAAATTCATCCAATGAATAGAAAAGGAATATTTTTCAGAGTCGAACCAATCAATTGGCATTCGTTGAAATATATTGAAGATGATGACATCCTAAAGTTAAAATCTATGGATGTTATTGCTGATTCCATTCCAACGGGCGATAATATTTAAAATGATAATATAAAAAAGATTATCCAAATAAATTTCTTTAAAAATGACATTTTACTTTTTGTTATCTACCCTATCACCATATTTATTATAGATTTCTGTTTTCAATTTCTGAATAACAAAGMCTTTAGCATTCTTGATTAAATCCTTTTTTAGCTGTTCTTTTTCTTCATCCCAAGCAATTTTGGTGTGCGGTTTAAGACCTTTATTGAATACAGAATTTACCATCATCCAAGCTAACTTTTCTTGCTGCTTATCTTCGGTTACCTCCTTAAACGGTGAAGCATCCCCATAGTATTTCGGATTATCAACCATCCTAATATTCTTTTCCTGAATCCATTTAAGGTACACCTGCATAGGAGGTTTGAGGCTACCGTATGAGTAAGGACTGTCATAAAGTTTTTCTTTGGCACCATTAACGCCCCGGTATTGGTAAAGCAGGTGTTGCGAACCTTTTATATGTACTTCGTCACCGGCTGATTCTAAGGTTAGGTTTTCAATTTTACCAGAGTTAACAAAGTTAGGGATTGATTGAATATTCTCTTTTACCCTTTCAATAAAAGCACCGCATACCGCTTCAACCACCGATAATTCAGTAGTAAAATCTGATTTAGATACACCTAACGAATCGAGGGCTTTAGCGTTCGCCTGTGATAGATTCTGAGCCATTTAAGGTTTATTTATTCATTATTGATACATTGTATCGCTTGTTATTTAAGAGCCTTAAAACGGCTTGTAATYGAAATTAAGAACTGATTTTACCATTACGATTTTCTTCTAATGTCACCTGTTCTTTTAATAAGGTTGCTATAGTTAAAACAGCCATTACATTATCTTCTAATACCTGCCAAAAGGGTTGTAATGTAAATTCTGATACGCTTTTGGCTATCATCCAATAGTTCCATCTTTGGTTAAACTCAGTTTCGATGCTTTTCGATTCCTGAAATATTGGGTCACTACTTTTGGTATCGCTTGCCAGAACATCAGGTGTTTCTTTAACAGTGAAGAACGCTCCAAACGTTGTAAATACTTTTCGGTGTTCCTCTTGACAGTAAAAAAACCCGGAATGCACTCCACCATTGATAAGTTTGCAATAAATTCAGGGTTATGATTTGGGTCTTTGGCAAATAGGGATAACATCACTGGCAGGTTACCTATAGCACTTGATAGAATCCCTTCTTTCGTAAAATCCATTGATAGTTTTTGAAAGGTTATGAAGTTATCATAGCTAAGTTCATCAAAAGCTTTATAGGCTATTTTAGGTTTACCTGCTTGGGGTACGGTACCGATGAAGGCTAATTTCTCAATAAGTTGGTTAACCTCTAACATCGATAACGCTTCAATATCTTCAACCGGGGTATCCGTTAACAGGCTGATGATTTGTACGCTCATATCCAAATCTGATAGGTGCTTAATCGTATAGATTTCATCATCAACCAAATCATTATCCTTATCTGATTCATTCAGTACAGGGCTTAACTTGATATAGTCCTTCAATTTAAGCTGTTCCCAACTTGAAGGCAGTTTGTTTAATAGTTCTTTATAACTCATTTTGTTGTTGTTAGTGAGTAATAGGTTTTATATTGTATTTTCGGATAAGTATTTCCACAATGGACAAAAGATTTTATTTAATCATTATTGGGTTGGTTCTGTTTGTATCATTCTTATTTTCTGCGAGAAAGGGTAAGTATGATGAGTTTCATAAAGCGAAAATTAATGGTAAAATTGATACCCTATACCGATACAGGGAGTACGTTATGTTATTTGTCGGAAGCGAGGAATACAGAATTATCCCCGTTTCTTTATCTACAAATACGCCATTGGACAAATTAGCCGCAAAGGGCGATTATGTTAACAAGAATGCTAATAGTGATACCCTGTCATTGACCCACGAAGGAGATGAAGTTTTTTATTTCACAGTTAAAAAAGGCACTTTTTTTTAGGTAGTTTAAGCAGTGTACAGCCTCCAATTACTGGTATACACCGCTTCTTTAAGGAAATGGTTAGCCATACACAAAGCCATTACAGTATCATCGTGAAAACCTGATTGCGCTTCATACTTAATGTGTCCCGATGGTTGGATTTTATACTCAAAAACCATCATTTCATTAGCTGTAACATCATTCACTTTAACCTTACCCATTTCTAAATCTTTTACCAATTCCATAACAATTTGCGGTTTACTGGTACTGGTAAATTTGAACCCGGTAATATTGGTACAGGTAGTTGATAACTGTTCGTATACGGCATCGCCTACACCAGTGCTATCAACCGCTTTTAAGCAGTATGCAGGCAGTTTCTTTATCTTTTCGATAGTGAGCAACCACGGTAATTTAAACCGCTCAAACAGGCTTATTTTGCCGTCTTCATCCAACCCGGTTAGTACCGTATAGTCATTGTGTTTACCCAAGTCAATACCGATAACCTTAGTCTCTTTCTGACTTAATTCGGCAACGGTATTATTCTTGATATTATCGACCCCGAACGGATTTGCCGTATTTTCGCCCGGCTCTGCTAAATACTCCTGCCTGAATGCTGAATCAGGTAATTCCAGTTGTGCAGCGTCTATTTCACTGGCTGCTATATGCGGGTTATCGTAACTGGTAAAGTGGAATGATTCGTAACCGTCTTCTTTGTTAAGTCCCTTATTGTACAGGGCATAGAAGTAGTTTTTACCACGTGGCGTACTGATGAATAAAGCGTTACCCTTATAGTCGGTTAAGGTCGGTCTGATGCTATTTAACCAAGCTGTTTCGAGGTCTGGAATAAACGCCGCCTCATCAATGATTACCGTATGAAATTTTCTACCCCTGAATGAATCGAGCCTTTCGCCAGTCATAAACGATAGCGTACCACCAGTGATAAGGGTAATAACCAAATCAGTTTTATTGGCAGCTTTAATCAGCTTAACGGGAATCAGTTTAAGAATGTCCTGAAAGAAGATTTTACTTAACTGATACGTAGGTGTAACGTATGCAATGTGTTTGCCGTTGACTATACCTAAAACAGATATAATCTGGCTTATCAGAGATTTGCCCCAACGTCTTCCGCATAGCAAAACCTTAAATCTGGCTTTACTATCTAATACCTGTTGTTGTCCCGGATGTGGTTTTGGTAAGGTTAAATTGATGTTCAAAACAGTGTTTTGTTACCTAAATCGTTCCCTATCCTTTAAAAACAGCCTTTAAACTATGTTTAAGGGGCTTTACGGGTTAGTAACGTAGTAGCTGATTAGGATTCAGCGTCTTCATTATCCCCGGTCGGGTCGTTATCAACGAAGTTGATATTAACGTTATATTTTATCTCTCCTGAATGGTCTACCGTACCGTCACTTTCAACTTTAGAGGGCAACACATAGCGGGCTATTGCAGATAAGATTTGCCATTGCTTATGCTCTGGCATCATAGCCAAATCATCAGCCAGTTCTTCAACCTTATTAGCCAAAACCATCTGAATTTTTTGTTTAATTTCTTCGGTGGTCTTATTCTTAACTCCCGGTACACGTCCCCCGGTCTTTGCTCTCCCTTTTTCAAATGGCATATTCTTTTCTATTTCTATTATTGAGTAGGTAATAAGATATATGTGCGAGAAAAAAGAGTGAGGTTGATTAGTTTTATTATAATTTCTATATTACACTACCAGACCTAAAAACTATTGACAATGAGTAATCCACAAAACCAAGCCAGATTAGAAGAATTAAGTGAAACGGAATTAAAAAACATTAGGTTAATTGCTGAGATAAAATATTTAACACGACCTTTTTACTTCAAACCAAGTTTTTGGACGTTTATAATTGCATTGACGGCTGCAGTTTTCAGTATCGAATCAGGGCTATTCGATGTCAAAGGGGAAATTGTTAAGTTAGAAACACTTAAACTGGAAACTGAAAAAACTACTCTTTTAAAACAAAGAAGTGAATTACTCAGCGATAAAAAATCCTTAGTTATCCAAAAAGATTCATTAGAAATTAAAAAGGCAGAGATACAGAACTCTATTTCACAACTTTTCAACATTGAAAAACAATTATTGAAAAGATTAGATTCTATTAATCGTATAAATCGCAAGGAACATCTTCCAGTAGTTGTACATCCACATTATCTTTATGACCCTAACGCACAATTTGAAAAAAGAAAAACTTATTAAGCCGTTAGAAACGATAATTAAAAAGGCGAACAAATTAGGTTAATGGTCTGTTGGATTAGGGAATATCAGTATCAATAGCCACATTACCGCTACAGTGTACCGATTAGGGAAATGGCAACCCAAATTATTTTATCTTCTTCCCTCGTCTCCATAACCGTAAATTACGTATTAATTAATAAAATATAAAACATCAATCTTAACCAGATGATTTGACTCTTTTTAACTTTGTAAAAAAGACTATATGACCGGAAAAGAATTAACTGATAGACTAATTTCAGATATAGAAGCAGCTATCGAATTAAAAAAGAGTGTTGGAACAATCAACGAAGAATTAACAGGTGAAGATAAAAACTTAGGAACGGCACTTAAACTTGCGGTGTTTGACCAAAAGTTAGAACTTGTAGCTACCATTATCAATACTCCGGAAATTACTATAGAAGGACAAAGTAGTTTAAGTGAATACGTTGATAAACTAAAAGAGAATAAAGAATCTGTGTCTGCACGTGTGCAAACGCTATTAGATTCTAAAACTACATTATCTGGGTCTGTAAAATAAACTGTGTCAGGCCCTGCCGGCCCATGGGCCGGCAGGGCCTGATTGCTACATCAAATCTAATATCATTCTCCCAGGAAACCAAATGGCCAGCTTCTGGGCCGTTGTCGCCCAATTAGCAAGTGGCATCGTCCATTTTTGTTTAATGTTGTTA
>NZ_JBFUIA010000068.1:0-6314 GCF_056402115.1 Mucilaginibacter sp. P4_C11
GCGGTAGCCTCGTCAAGTAAAAGCAATTGAGGGTTGCGGTAAAGAGCCCTGGCAAAGGCAACCAAWTGCCTTTGCCCCCCTGAAAGGCTAACGCCGTCTTCGCCTAATAAGGTGCCATATCCTTGCGGAAATAAACTAAAATACTTATCAAATCCGTACTCTACGCAAAATTTATAAACTTTAACCATCTCTTCCTGCAAATAAGCAAGGTCTGGCTCTGCTTCCTGGGTATCAAAATTCAAGGCTATATTTTGAAGCAGATTGCAGTTAAAAAACTTAATATCCTGGGGCACTACCGCAACATTTGATCGCCAACCGGCGTTATCATAAGCATTCAAATCATTACCATCTATGGTAATTTGCCCGGATTCGATAAAAGCAAATTTTTGCAAAATTTGAAATATGGTACTTTTCCCACTGCCTGTTTTTCCAAGAATAACAAAAATTTGTCCTTTGGATAGCTCAAAAGAAACTTTATCTAACAACTTTGGCCGCCCAATAAACCTGAATGATATATCTTTTATAACAATGGAAGTAATGCTATTGCCGTGGGAGGCGCCGCTATCCGGGTTTAAACTTTGTTCTCCTTCCAAATAAACAAATTCATACATTCTGTTAAAGGCAACTTTAGCTTCCTGAATTTGAATATTTGACATGGCCAGGCGAACAACCGCCGATATAATGCCCGACGTTACCGTTAATATCGCCATTAACTCCCCTATTTTGAGTTTATGGCTTATTACCAATAGCGAACTACAGGTTAAAATGATCATCAATAAAACTATCCCAATAATTTCTGACCACCAATTTAACCGGGTTTTGGTTATTCCAAGTTTATAAAGTTCGGATTGAAATATTTTAAAAAAATTCTGCGTGACCCTGCTAAACCCTTTTTCAAGTCCYGACATTTTAATAACGTCAATACCCTGGATAGAATCAATATAATTACTATCGTTCCGGGCATAAGCTTTCATTACATCCGTTTGTCCGGTTAATATTTTATCGGAATATATATTTGATAACGCAAAAGAGAGCGGGATACTTGCTAAAGTGCAAAGCGCTATAATGACGCCAAAATTAAAAACATAAAAAACCGAGACTATAACAATAAGTAAATCAATAACAACCGAACCTGCCAAAAAGCTAATGGTTTGTTGAATCCTGTAAGTATCGTTTAACCGCGATATTAAATCACCAGTTTTCCTATTCGAAAAAAAATTCTTAGGCAATGACAATAGCAGGCTATAAAATTTATTGGTAATACGGTTATTAAAAGCTACCCCCTGCTTCAACAACATTACCGACCTGAGGTAATTCACCCCACTTTTTGTCACTAACAGAACGGTTGCCAAAATCAAGCTAATAGATAATTTAAATGTATTACGCTCGGGTAAAACATTATCTATCAACTTTTGCGAAAGTATAGGCATGCAAAGCGACAATGCAGCGATTATTAATCCCATAAAGGCTGTAGCAAACAACAATGTTAAATCATCATCAATCAACGCCCTAATCCACGCCAACTTACTGCCTCTTTTAGTTTCCCTGTCATTAAAGGTTTCGTTACAAGAAAGCCGCAACATATATCTCTTTTGCCAAATTTTTAAAAGTTCGGCTTCAGATATTTCAGAAAGGCCCTTTGCGGGGTCGCCAATTAAAAATCCCGACGTCCCATATTTGTATAAAACTATGTAATGTTCCAGATAGCCATCTACCAAAACATGCAAGATACATGGGCCATCATTTTTTTTTATTTCGGCTATGTCATCAACCTCAAATGCTTCGGCATTAAACCCAAGCGATTGTGAAGCCCTATAAAGGCCAAGCATGGTAGTACCTTGAACAGAGGTTCCGCTTATTTGTCTTATATTTTCAAAAGAATCATCGCCGTTATAGTATCTGACTACAGAAAGTAAGCACGCAACAGCGCAATCAGATTGATCATGCTGTTTAGTGAATGATTTTCTAATTTTTTTATTCATACCTGCATAATTATTTGTGCAAAGCAAATAGTTGTTAATTTATCTGGGATATAGTTGCTTTAATGGCATCCATTCTTAATTTAACCATTGGGTAAGCGCAGAAATTTTTGTTTCGCCTGAATAGTTTTTCACTAATTTTAAATCTTTATTGTAAATGAAGATACCTGGGGTTCTGCGGGAGCCAAAAGCTTTGTAAAACTCATCATCATCAGATTTTAGCATGGTTAAATTTTTTAAGCTGCCAAGTTTAAATACCTTAAAATAATCGTCTATTTGTCCAAAAGGTTCATTAGAAACCATTATCAGGGAAGTATTACTAAATGCACTTTGATTTTTTACCAACTCCTCGGCTTCATACCTACAGGAGCCGCACATGGTGTTGTAGTAAATAATAATACATGGACGTTTTTGGGGAATATTTTTTGAAAGAAAATATTTAGTAGTATCCTGCATCAGCCGGAATTTCATGTTAGGCGGAACGCCTAACTGCGATTCCATTTTTGAGTTAAACCTCATTTTTATAATTATACTATACATGAGTACTGATACTACTATGGCTATGAGACCTAAAACAATTGCTATGATTTTTTTCTTCATATTAACTAAAAAATGTTCGGTTATACCTTAGGTTGAAATGAAAGGTTTATTGAAATTAGCTGCTGCCTGCCTAAAAAAATAGCCAGCGAAAATTATACAGGTGGCTACATTTAATACAGCGACTGAACAAATTAAAATAGTGTTTTGGCAATATAAAGCTACCGCCGCTATTATCCCTACGATGAGCGTTACCAGCGAACTGATAAAATTTGTATTGGTTTGCTTGTTTATGGAGTCGACCAACGTTTTTGGATATTTTAAAGAGAACACCAGCGACATCGCTATTAAACTTAAACAAACCGAGAAGTAAAGTAGAAAGAAACTATAATCGATTGGAACGATGATTTTAAAGTACCGGCCAAAAAAAGCCTGCAAAATGAATATTAGTATATCAATAAATAAATCTAACGGCAGCAACACCAATATCAAAGGATATATATAGGTTCTAATTATAGTTTTATGAATGTTCTGGCTAAAAAAAACGTTGCGATATAAATCAACACCAAATGCGAATATGTTGTTAAAAAGATAGGTAAACAACAATATGGGTAAAATACAAACAAGGTAAAAAAACTGGTAACCAGCCATAAATTTCAGCAAACCTGTTGACGTGCCAATTAAGTAAACCAATTTTACCAGGTATAGCAGAATTATAGTAGATCGAATTTTATTAGCCGACAATAAATATCGTAATACAAGGGCTGAAGTATTTGCATTTTTTGATTTGATATTTATGGATAATGCTTTGGTCTGAACCGCAATTTGCCCGTAGGAATAATAGGAAACGATAAAAATTAAAACCAATAGCAACAACAGGTAAAAATTGGAAACCTTTAAAAAGTAAAACCAAACAGTTAAAATGCCAAAAAAAAGGTATACAATATGACCAATGTTAAACTTTGATTCGAAAACAGTTCTTATGGCACGGTTTATATGAAAATAAACGAATAACAACAGTAAAACACTAAAAATGTCTGTAAAGACAATGGATTTGGAAAAGGCGGCGAAGCAAATAAAAAAAAGCAATATTACCATATAAAAAAACGAGAACAAGTCGCGAAAAAGACTTACCGAATATTTTATAACCGGGTTTAAGTTATAGTAAGGATTATCGACAAACCGAATGGTCCTGAATGTTGGAAATATGTACTTTACAACAATGATTACTCCGGTAGCCAGTGAAAGTGCAGATACTAAATTAAATTTAACATGCTTTGTAAGTATTAAATCATTCAGTTTGCCGAATATAAAACCGTCAAAAACTATCAGCAAGATTACTAAGGCCACTAACACTCTATCGGTTTTTTTATGGTTTACAATTACCTTTTTCTTAGATAGCAGTATTGATAAAAATTTTAATATTGAAAATAATTGACGTAATTTAAATCCAGTTGGGGAGTAGTACTTCATCAGGCCTTATGTGTTCTTTGGGTAAGTATTTAAAAAAATTCTCCAATACAGTTTCGCCCTGGGCATAAAAATTGTCTTTTTTTTCCTTTATGATAATCTTACCGTGGCTAATTAGGGCTACATCTGTAGCCAATTCTTTTATATAAGAGAGGTCGTGGCTTGAGATGATTAAGGTTTTTTGCTTTAACATCATTAATTTAAAAACCCGTATCAGTTTATCAACAAATACCGGGTCAAGTCCGTTAAAGGGTTCATCAAGAATAAGAATACTGGGCGAGTTTAATAATGCGGCACAAAACTCAAGGCGCTTTTTGTTCCCTGTAGAATAGGTAGATATCATGTTATCTATTAAACTCTTATCATCAAAAAACAGGCTGATTAAATCGTCGATCTTATTTTTTAAATCTATCTTTTTCATGCATAACAGCAGCCCATGGAGCATTAAAAAATCATATCCGGATAGGTCCTCAATTAATAATGATTTTTCGGGCATACACCCAATTTTTCCCTTTATAGTATTGCTTTTATCATAGTAGGTCTCTCCCATTATTTGCAATTCCCCGTAATCGGGGGTTAACAAACCAAGTATTATATTTAAAATCGTACTCTTCCCGGCACCATTGGGTCCAATTAAGCACAAACATTCCCCTTGGTTAACCGTAATATCAATACCATCTAATATTTTTTTGTTGTTAAACGCTTTGCATATATTTTTTAAATCGATCATATCAATGTATGTACTATTAAGAGGGATTGGAAAACGCTTCCCAATCCCTCAAAAAGTTTTAAGAGAATAGTGAGTAAATACCATAGGCTGCGCATCCAACGCCAGCCCCGGCAACTACCCAGGCAGCTACGCCGCCTGTTGCTACAGTTGCTCCTAATAATGTTGCAACGCCTGCAACTGAAACACCAGCTGCTAAACCTGCGCAAAAACCTGCCGCTGCAGATCCACCCTGAATTTCTTCGAGTTCGATAAGTTCTAAATTTCTCATTTCTTTTGTTTTTAAGGTTAAATAATTAGTTACTAACAGCAGCTCCGATAGCTAATCCAATACAGGTTGGCCCAAATATGGCACCCGTTACAAAAATGCCAAAACCACCAAATACACCACCCGAAATTGCAAGACCGCATGCAACTCCGGCGCCTGTGGCAAGCCCGTCTTTCGAGCCACCATTAATCAACGCCATCTTCTCAAGTTCCAAAGATTTCATAAAAAAATTAAGTTGTAATTGCACCTACTCTATCAGCTTTTCGGTTTCCGCTATTATGAAGTTGCTTCATAAGTATTTTAATTGAGTATTTAACTCAAGTTAATGCTCAAAAACATTATAAAAATGGTCCACACAAGCAAACCTGCGCCGTATGACGATATAACCGTAACAGCGGCTTTTTTAATTGGTAAGCCCAATTGATTGCTTAAGCAATAACTTAAGCTAAAACAATAAATGATTTCAAAAATATTGCTTGTTGAAAGCGGATAGTAAAACCATTTCTTAACGTTAGCGATATCAACAAGGCTTAATAACGAAAAAGGCGAAAAAAGCTGGAGGTCCAATAGCGTGTAACGTGTTTTAAAAAATGAGAACCAAATTATTTTAATGATAAGCGGAATAAGAAAAATGGTTTCGCTGATAATGACAATTTTAAAAATCTTTGAAAAGCTTATTTTGAAGTTGCTAAAAATAGCACCGACCATTAAACACATGCTGATTAAAAAAAATTTAATTGAGTAACAAATTGGCAATATGATATACCCTAAATACTGGTATTTTTTTTGAAGGTTAATAAATTCCTCTATCCTATCCGCACCAAGCTGTTGTGAATAATAGTTATATATTACCGTATCTGACATTAATATAAAATTAAATACTGCCGTCAAAGCAACTACACAAATACAAAAGATTAAAAACAAATAGTAGGTTTTAAGTGAGTTAAAATCCTTGTAAGTGACAAGTATTAGGTTCATAAGGAAAATAAGTTTAATTGTTAATTAAAAATTGAACGCCACAAGATATATATCGTTTTCAATAAAAAAAAATATTTTTTAAAAAAAACACGATATTTTTTTTAATGAGTTTTTTACACGAAAAATCCATTGAAAAAAATTAAACAAATTAATAAATAGAATTGAAATGAAAATAATTTACTTTATCAATAAATTCATTCATAATTACGGTAAATTTGTCAATAAAAATTATTTTTAATTAAATTATATTTTTTTGTTAAACAATTTAATTAAAATTACTTTTCGTAAATAATACAGAATTACACATAGAAATTCATGAAAATATATAAAAGAGTTGGCTATTTAGGAGTGGCAA
>NZ_JBFUIA010000069.1:0-6106 GCF_056402115.1 Mucilaginibacter sp. P4_C11
CTATACCGACTGGTACTCGGTATTAAAGGTTTGGAAGGTATATTAATAACACAATGCAATCAAATTTCAAAAATGACATTACACAACCTGTAATTTTCAACACCCCAAAATCATTAGACTTATCAGTATTATTCCCTGCTTACTCGGAAGATAAATTAAATAAAGTACGGTACATAGTACACCAGTGTAATTACTAYAGCAATAAGAGCGGTTACAATCTTGACCTGAATAATCACAGGTGGTTTTTATCGTTAACCCGTAATGACCTATCCTTCATCAAGAAAACTCTGATTGAAGCATCCGTTATTAAGCTATCAAGTAAAAGCATCAGGGGCGCAAAGTCAGAACATTATTCAATGGTAAAACCGTTCAATTACTTGAATGATGCTACCGTCAATAAACATTTCTTTTACCTAAATACAGTTGATTGCCCGTTATGGGTTCAACGATATGTGGCTGATGATTCAGCTTGCCGTAACGCTGAAACAACCGCTTGGGTAAAACGCCCTAATGATTGGCAACCTTCAACAGGTCAACCGACAGCGGTTCAACCTCTGGAAGTTCAAAACAATGATAAAGATGCTTACATCAAACTTTTGGAAGCCGCTTTAATAGCTAACAACATTGCTTTGCCCGTTATGGATTCAACCCCGGCAATCTCTCAGGTAGCGGTACCAGAGCTTAAAATGGCCGGAGGCCATGACGGCACCGTATCAGCACCAGAGGCTTTAAAAACAGAGGTAGTCTCGGCTGCGCAAGTACTGCAACCAGAGGCTAAACCAGTTGATAAGGCTAAACAGTTTTTGGCAGACCTTAAAGCGCAAACCGCTGCAAAGGCAAAACCTTCAACACCAGAGCCTTCAAAAGCTTTAACAGCCCTTAACACTGACGTACAACCGATGGAAGGTTTCCTGATGGTTAATTCCACTAAATATAAGCGGGCTACCCAACTTTTGGGCTTTATGGAACGGTTTAAAATGGAACGGAGGTTGAAAGAATTGGTTGCAGAAGGCTATCAAGGCAAAGAAACCTTTACTACCGAAACTTGGATATTAACCTTTGAAATTGATGCTTCAACCCGGACGGTGACACTTTCGGGCGTTTTGGATGCCGAACTGGCAGCGTAAAAGTCAATTTTATATTTCTTATAAGTTAATTTCAAGGTTTTGACCTACTGAATCGACAACTAAGAAGTTCACTCTGAATTTTTAGACCGTCTGAACTTCTTACCTCCATTTAGCTATAAAAAATGCTCATTTGGGAGTAAAACTAAATTTAGATTTACTTCGGGGCCATTTTGCTTATTTCCAGACAGTTAAGTGTAAAAATATTTGATATTTTGAGCGAAAAACCCGATATTTGAAATAGAAAAAATCAGGTGCGAAACTGGGAAAAAATTGGCGATAGTGAGGGTGATAAATAGTTAAAATCAACGCAAGGTTGATTAAAAATGCGAAGCTTAGGTTTCGCATTTCGCATTTAAAGGGGGTAGGTTAAATCTAAATTTAGTTTTACTATCCGGGGCATTTAACAAAGTAACAGTGTATTTATAATAAAGGGAGGAATCAATATGAACAAACATTCTACAGCAGTGAACGAAACAGTAAATCAGGAACTGACCCACCTGTTAGAAGTATTCAACGGGATTGATTATATGGATGCCGTCTGGCAATGTGATTGCCATTGTGGTTTAGTAATCAATCACCACGGAGCGCAAACCACGCTATGGCTAAAATATGATGAACAGCATAGCCTATATAAGCTGTATTGCAGCATTCCGGAGGAAAGTTTCCGGGGCGAAGCACATAAATTTAAGTGCTTATCAGAGGTAGCCAACTATATAAGCTTTTCAAATCAGGCGTACCCTGAATACGCCATACATCTACAGATTATGGCAGATGACATTGAAGTATAAACAACGTCCCGGTATAACAACCGGGCATTAAAAACAAATAAAACAAAACACAAAAACAATATGAACACACAAGTACAATTAAATGTATCTGCTTTAGAAGAAGGTACATCAACAGCGCAAGAGAAAAATAATTTAATGATGGAAGCAGAACTGCAATCCTTAGCAGCGTACCTAACAACAGAGGGGTACGATGTAGATGATATGTCCTTTTTTTTACAGATTGACGGGCAGTTTGACATTCAGGTTAAAAAGTCATCCCGTAAACTGATTACGTTTCTTCTAACCGTTGAAACCGCACCAGTCTACTTTGAAGCAGAATCATCCAACCTGATATCTTCAATTATTGATTATTGCGGAGAGCGCAACGAGAATGCCGATAGAAAAGCAAATGTAAACCTCACTGTAGAATACGGTATCTAATCCAATTTAAGCATGGCGTACGCCATTTAAACACCAACCCAACCCCCGGTGTAAACTGCCGGGGCTTAAAACACTAAAAAAAACAACAACAAATGAGAAATTTAAAAGAACTAATTACCCTTACCAACACCGACATCAACAGTGATGAAAAGACTTATCAATTGGATGTTGCAACTAATTTTCACCAGTTTAAAGAACTTGCGAACGATATTAATTACAACAGCAGTCTCAATGAATTTACTTTACCCCTTATCAGAGATAATAAATTTTATGGGGCGAGAAATACGGGAGTTAAAATTGAACACTTTGAAGATAAACTAATTCTGCAATTATTACCTAAGAGTCAATTTACCCCGGAAAAGATATTTTTAATGGCAAATATCACCAATGGTTACATCAGTGAATATATTAATTCTGATGAATATAAAGGTTTTAATAACGATGGCTTATATAAACTGCATATTGCAACCGCCAAACAGGTTGACGAATTACTAAGTAAGTACTTCGCTGCGTAAACTACAATTTAAAGCCGTGCCATGCACGGCCAATTAAGCCCCGGTGTAACGTGCCGGGGTTTATTCATTTATAAAAAGCTTGTAGGGTTCAACCTTTAGGACTTCGGCGATAGCGTACAGCATTGAAACGGTGGTGTTGATTTTACCTAATTCTATCCGGTTAATTTGGGATAGGTCGGTATCAAGGAGGTTGGCTAAATCTTGTTGACTTAGGTTCTGCAACTTCCGGTACTTTCTGATGTTGGCACCGACCGTTTTTATACCCTTAATGTCACGTGGATTTGCCATTGAACAAAAATTGATATTAACCGACTTGTTTATTTAGGCGTATATGCCTAAATTTGATAAACTTTAAATAGGATGTCAGGTAAGATTTGGTTTGATAATTGGCAGGATAGTGTTGTATTCCTTACGCTAATAGCATTGATGTTAGTAGTACTGTACCAGTTTTATTTGATTGACAAAAGCAGGAAAAAAAGAAAAAATTAAATTATGAAAACTATAATGAACCTTAGCCTTATAGCACTGGTGTCAATTACTTTAACCGCTTGCGTTAAGAGCAGTACGCCCGCACCAACTAAAAAGTTACCCCCGATAAGCCCGCTATCAAAGCGAGATACCACTATTGTAACTTTAAAGTAGGAACAAATGTTTGACCGGGATTCTTACTATTCACAAACGGATGTTTTGAAAAATTTTCAAATTTCGGATAAGAAGTTAAAAGCCCTGTTCGTGGTGCATTACGTTCCCGTGGTAAGCAATTTAATCACGTACGGCAACTACTATTCCATCACGGCGAAGTACCGTCTAAAGACAGATGTTGACGCTCTGATGGTTCAACTAAACATATCCCGAAGGCTTAAAAAGTCATAGCCGGGACTATTCTTTTTAGATGCCCTCCGGGCTTGGTAACACTTTCTTTAAACCTTGTGACCTGTAGCCCCCGCTACGGGATTTTTATTTGAAAAATATTTTTCTTTTTCTATCAATTTTTAGGCCTTTTTCAAATTTCCGTGGTATTTATAATAAACAACGAATACAAATGCAAGTACTACAATTAAACAATTTAATCTTTATCAGTACCACAGAAGGGTACTATATGGTAGATACAAATAATAAGAGCGGTAAAGCAATCAGTGAAGATTGCTACACCCTGATTTCTGAAATAGCAGAACTAAAGAATGACATTAAAGAATTGAAATAATGAGCGATTACGAATTAGAAGAAATAAAAGGCAGAGGATATTACACCGCTTTATTCCCTAAAGTTCAAACGGACTTTAGCCCTGTAGAAGATAAAGCAGTTTGGGACTGTTCAGGTTGTACGCTAACAACTGATTGGGTAGGCGAAATAAAAATTAGATATCAGAAAGTTGAAGATTATTCAACATCTTTTTTAGAAGTAAAAAAATATCAGGCTTTAAAAGATTTGGCTGTTAAACTAAATTTAACAATGTGTTACATCAATGTATACGCTGATGCAACCATTACCTACAACCTATCAAATCTGCCGATTGATAGTTACGAAGTAACCTCAGAGTATTGCCCGGTCGCAACGTCCGAAGATGCCAGAGGCTACACATTTAAGGATATGATTAACCTGCCTAAAGATGCCGTATCACGCAAAATAAATTCAGGTTACAGGAAGTTGGAAGGGTGGCAAAAATGATTTTAACCGCTATTTTAATAGCCTTGGCGGTAAACGGCTTATTAATTAACCCGGCTTACCTCTGGTGTTTAAACAGGCTTCGCCTGGACTTTGCCCCCTTCAACTGTTCTTTATGTTTGGGATGGTGGTACGGTTGTATCTGGATAGCGATACAAGCCTTATTAGGGGTTTTTACTATTCAACTGGTCTTAGTGCCATTAGCTGCATCTTTCTTAGCTGTAGCCCTTAGCAGGTGGTTTGAAAGCCTACCTGTACGTATAAAATAAACCGGGGTGGATATCAAACAACAAGCGGATAAAATCATAACTGATTACTACAATACAGGTAGATTAAAAGTAAGAATAGACGGCTACTATAAGGGTAAATTGCATATCAGCAGATACACAAAAATAGCCGAAGAAGTTGAATTACAGGTCTGGTTGGAACTCTCAAAGTATCCCCCGGAAAAACTGGTTGAACGCTTTAATCGCAATCCAAACAGCGTAGAGGCTTTAGCGGTGGTCATTGCCAAATACCAGTTTATGCATAAGAAAAGCAACCCTGATTCCCCGAATAACTCTTTTGGTACAAAACTGGTCTTCGGCTCAAATTATTTCAGCGATGATTACATCAGCGCAACAGATACTTATAATGAATCTGGTGATAATGCTGATTACCGGGGCATACCAATTTCAGACGGTGAATTTTACGCCGACCGGGATTACAGCCCCGACAGGTGGCAAGAGATTCAAAAACGCTTAACACCTGATGAAATAGAGTTTGTTAACGCTCTCTGGAACGGCGAAAAGTTTTACAAGCGCAAGCCCACAAACGCCTATAAAGAATACCGAACGTACCTTTTTAACAAGATTAAAGAAATGGATTTAAACAAAGGCTTAACGCCCTTAGAGCAAATAAAGACCAAACTTACTATGCAGGAAAATAAACTGTTTGACGTAATGTTTGATGATGACCTGAACCGTCAGGATAAGATTAAGAAGTTAAAATTCAGTGAGCAGCAGTACATAGCCCAACACAGGATTTTACTTAAAAAAATTAAGACACTGAATATAAAGTAATGGTTTACAAAGTAACAAATTACCCCGATTGGCATTTTGCTTTTTGTAATAAAAACAGCCAGACGCTTAATAAGTACTATCAGATTCGTACCAAAAAGATTGTAGAAAATAAATTTATTACCAAAAATGGAATTGATGATGATTTAAACCACCTGAATGAAGTTTTAGAAAATTATGAACGTTTCTTAACGAACTTAATCAATTCAGGGAATTACAACGCAGCCTCAGTACTTATTGAAGTAATGAACTGGCTAAGTGATTATGAAATTATGTATGAATTATTATGACCGATAAAGTTTACACTTACCTATTCAACAAAATGAATCAGGAGACGGCATTAATCATAACAAAATACGATGCCGACGAAACCGCCATAAATAACATTTATGCGGGGTTTTTAGAGCAAATCGGGGAAACGGGGGATGCTCAAATATTCATCAATTATATAGTACAGTTGATAAGCTTCTTAGAGCAAAAAGAAGATTACGAAAAGTGTTTTCAGTTATTGAAACTACAGAACAAAATTAAAG
>NZ_JBFUIA010000070.1:0-5334 GCF_056402115.1 Mucilaginibacter sp. P4_C11
TTACGGTGGCGCTTGTCAGCAGCAGCGGAGAAGCCGGGCTCAGGATCAACGTGCTTAACGCGCCGCTGTTTGACCCCGTTTTGTTTACCGTTACGGTATAGGTTTTTGTAGCAATGCCATCCGGCGCAGTTACCACGGTAGTTATTAAAGTGGGGCCGCTATTAAGCGGTATGGGAGCCGATGCTGTACCGTTGGTTACCGGTACACCGTTTATTGTAATAGTGCCACTTGGATATGTTGCTGTTGGGGTAAGCGTTACGCTACTGGTTGTTGCGTCGACCCCGGTGGTATAATTTACTGTACCAACTGCCGAACTTGCCAGGATCAGCGGAGAACCCGGGTTCATGGTTAATGAACTTAGCGAAGGATTATTGGATGGGTTTACGGTGATGGTGAAGGTGATAGGTGCGCCTGCACAGCCTGTTCCATAGGTAATAAAATTTCCTGATGATGCTGGTCCCTGACCTACAGGTATGGCGGTTATTACGGCATTTGTTATAGTATTAATAACCGAGACAGTGTTTGAATAATAATTTGCTACATAAACCTTGCTGCCATCTGAATTCACCGATAAACTACCGACATCGGAACCAACAGTAATTGTCGCGATAACGGTATTAGTCGTAGTATTTATAACCGAGACGGTTTTTGAAACAAAATTTGACACATATACCTTGCTGCCATCGGGGCTTACAGAAACGCCGACAGGAGATAAACCAACCGTTATTGTAGCTGCAACAGTATCAGCTGCGGTATTGATCACCGAGACACTGTTTGAATCATAATTTGCTACATAAACCTTGCTGCCATCTGTACTCGTTGAAATACTATTAGGATTACTGCCTACCGGAATAGTATAAACTGTTCTATTGGGGGTGTAAATGACCGATACGCTAGCCCCCAGTGAATTCGATACGTATACCGTGCTGCCATCGGGGCTTACAGAAATGCCGTGGGGAAATGAACCTACCTCAATAGTAGCTGTTACCGTATTTGTTACGGTATTGATCACCGAGACTGAATTTGAAAAAGCATTTGCTACATATACTTTACTGCCGTCCGGACTTACCGTTACACCTTGCGGGTATAGGCCTACTGGAATGGTTGTTATCACAGTATTAGTTATAGTATTGATAACCGACACGGTATTGTCCGTTTGATTTGCCACATACACGCGGCTGCCGTCGGCCGATCTGCCTACGGCTAGCGGCCCCTGTCCCACAGGTATTGTAGCAATCACTGCATCAGTAACCGTGTTGATTACCGAGATATTATTGGAGTTAAAATTTGCTATATATGCAAAGCCTGCCGAAACCGGTGTAACGGTAATGGTAGCTGTAACGGGGCTGCTGCCTGTATTTACGCCCGTAAAAGATGCTATATTCCCAATACCGCTTGCTGCAAGGCCTGCGCCGGGCGTATCATTAACCCAGGTAAAAGTATTGCCTGTGCCTGTAAAGTTAATAGCTGCGGTACTACCGCCGTTTGTAATTGTTTGGTTGGGTATGGTGTTTACTGTTGGCAATGTATTTATTGTTCCGGTTACCGCTACATTTTGGCTGGTTATGCCTGGCGAAGTTAGCGTTACGCTACCTGATATGCTGCCAACCGGCGCTGTTGCCGCCGACCGTACATAAATTAGGGTGCTATTTACCTTGCCCGCTACTTGTGTAATGGTTACAGCGCTGGCAAATCCGCTGCTGTAGGCAAGTGATACCTCAAAGCCAGTTGGGGCTGTAGCGGTAATATTGCCTGTTAAACCATTGCCGGTAACCATAAACCGTTGCGTGTTTAATGAAGCACTGCCTAAACAAGCAGAAATAGTGCCTGCTGCTGTACCGCCATGAATGGCAGGAGGAGATGGGTTTACGGTAATAGTAAAGTTAGCCGCTGCGCCGGCGCAGCTTCCACCACCAGTAATGAAATTGCCGTACGAAATGGCTGACGAACCTACAGGAATTGTAGCTACAGTTGCGTGGGTAGCAGCGTTAATTACTAACACATTACCTGGAGTTTCTACATACAAAAATCGGCCGTCCTGGCTTACCGATATGCCTGTAGGAGCTAAACCGGCGGGGATAGTAGCTGTAACAACATTTGTTGCGGTATTGATGACGGAAATATTATTTGAATAACCATTGGTAACATACAACATGCTGCCATCCGGGCTTAATGCTACACCCCAGGGATGGCTCCCTACCGGGATAGTAGTTGTAATAACATTGGTTGTGGCATCGATCACGGAAACAGTATTTGAAAAATAATTTAGTGCATAGATTTTACTGCCATCCGGGCTTAAAATTATGGCTATTGTATTACCCGCGTTAATGCTGCCTATAATGGCGTTGGTTGCGGTATTAATAATGCGTATAGCATTTGAGCCACCGCTTGCATCAGTCACATACAAACGGCTGCCATCGGGACTTAAGGCTAAACCACTTGTATAGCCGGTTAATGTTATTGTAGCAGTTATAGCGTTGGTTGCAGCGTTAATAACCGTAACCGTGTTGCCGCCTGAATATCCTACATATACCTTGCTGCCGTCGGGACTTACCGTGATAGCGGCAGGTTGTGTTATAACATGCAGATCAATAGTGGCTGTAACCGTATTAGTTGTCGTATTAATTACCGAAACGGAGTTTGAATGGGTATTTGCAACATAAACCTTGCTGTTATCCGGGCTTACCGCAACGTTAAAAGGGCCCGAGCCTACAGGAATAGTTGCAATTACCTTATTGGTTATTGTATTGATTACCGAGACCGTATTATCCTCTTCCCCATTTGCCACATAGGCAAGAGGCGCCACCTGGGGGGTAACTGTAATAGTTGCAGTCACCGGGCTGAAGCTTGTATTTACAGCGGTAAATGCGGCGATATTTCCGGTACCGCCCGCGGCCAAACCAATGCCCGGAGTATTATTAACCCAGGTAAAGGTATTGCCGGTACCTGTAAAACTAATGGCTGCAGTAGTATCACCGTTTTTAAGGGTTTGATTGGTGATTGGATCAGTCACCGGTAATGCATTTATTCTGCCTGTTACCGCAGTATTCTGGCTTGTGGCTCCTGTTGAACTCAGCACGACGTTGCCTGATATGCTACCTGCCGGCGCAGTAGCCGCCGACCGCACATACACCGTGGTGCTGCTTATTACGCCGCCTGACTGTGTAAGCGTTACAGTGCCGCCATAACCGCTGCCCGCCGATAGGGACACTTCGAAGCCGGTTGGGGCAGTTGCTATTATACTACCTGTTAAACCGGTGCCGGCAACTTTAAACTGCTGGATATTTGGGCTTGCCGAAACCGTACCTGCACATGCAGAAATATTGCCGGTAACGGTGCTGATGTTGATGGATGGTGCCGGGTTTACCGTTATTGTAAATGTAATTTGGCTACCGCTACAGCTCGTGCCCGCTTTAATAAAATTGCCTATTGAAATAGGGGTGTTACCTACCACAACTGTTGCTGTTATGGTATTAGTTGCAGTATTAATAACAGAAACAGTATTTGAGGCTTCATTTGCGACATATACATTGTAGCCATCGGGGCTTACAGAAATGCCAACAGGAGATGAATCAGCCGCTATTGTAGCTGTAACGGTATTAGTTGCGGTATTGATGACCGATACACTGTTTGAACTTGCATTCGCCACGTATACCCGACTGCCATCTGTACTCGCTGAAAGACCAGTAGGGCCGCCACCTACCGGAATAGTAGAAATTACTGTATTGTTTGTGGTGTTAATGACCGATACGCTATTTCCCAGTGAATTCGATACATATACGTTGCTGCCATCAGGGGTTACAGAAACGCCAACAGGAGATGAACCTACTGTAACAGTAGCTGTCACTGTATTTGTTGCGGTATTAATCACCGAGACAGAGTTTGAAATTTGATTTGCTACATATACTTTACTGCCGTCCGGACTTACCGCTACACCATACGGATTTAGGCCTACCGTAATTGTTGCTATCAGAGTATTAGTTATAGTATTGATAACGGAGATGTCGCCCGAAACATAATTTGAAACGTAAAGTCGGCTGCCATCCGGACTTACCACCGCACAAAAAGGGTCATTGCCTACAGGGATGCTTGCTACAACACTATTTGTCGCAGTATTTATTACAGAGACGTTATAATCCGGATACGCATTTACTACATAAACCCGGCTGCCGTCGGGGCTCACCGTTACCCCATTAGGTAGTGTTCCTACCCGGATGGTGGCAACAACGGTATTAGTCTCTGTATTGATTACCGAAACTGTTCCGCCATAATAGTTAGATATATATGCAAAGCCTGCGGCGACAGGTTTGGCTGTAATAGTAGCCGTAACCGGAGTGCTGCCATTATTTATTGAAGTAAATGCCGGGATTTTCCCAATACCGCTTGCGGCCAAACCGATGCCAGGAGAGTCATTTACCCAGTTATATGTACATCCTGTTGATGGGAAATTAACAGGTGCTGTTAAAGTACCATTATTAACAGTTTGATTAGGCACCTGCGCAAATAATTTAACCGACAGGAGAGTTATAAAAAAAGCTATATATAATGCTCTGTAATTCAATAATCTATAAAGGAGTAGTGAAATTGAAAGGTGTAGGTTTTTTTTCATAATGTTGGTTTAAAAACGGAAACTTTTAATAGCAATTAATACCTCTGGCACTTTATATAAACCGGGAGTCAGGGATAAAAAAATAAAACCATGCCCATTTACGCCGATAAGCGCAGCCTGCGGCCTGGATTGATTAACTTTTACCTGTACTTTTTTTGACTTTTGGTTCCTGGTGCCTGATTCAATTTTTTTATAAGGTGATTAAGGTTAGATATGCCCTGTTCCTAAAAAAGATATAACCCAAAAACAGCCGTAAAATATCTGCGTGATTTAACTGTTTGGTATGCCTTATTTAGAAATAGTTAATATTCAGTCGAAAATACTTAAAATGTTTTGAATCAGGCAGTAATTTTCAAATTTAAAAATGTACGATAAAATAACGAATAACTGAAATAGTTTTCGGGCCAATTGATGCTGTGGTTCCGGCGGGATTGCTGAATGCTACAAAGCGCTGTTTTTAGTAACTGATATGTGTTTTTGCAAAGTCCCGGCCCGCATTGAGTTGTAAACTAAATCCTATTAAAAAAAATGCAATGCTTAAAAAGCCGGTTATCCTCATATTAATATTTAATGATTAAATAGCCGGTTTTACGTTTCAACTGGCCTTTATTGCGGTATTCCAGCAAGTAATAATAAGTACCCGCATGCTGCATAGCGCCTGTTTTATTTGATCGCCCGTTAAATACCTTACTTGTATTATCATAGCCAGTTGCTTCAAATACGGG
>NZ_JBFUIA010000071.1:0-5241 GCF_056402115.1 Mucilaginibacter sp. P4_C11
TGTCTGTTCCGTTCGCTGATGGTTTGAATACCAACCCCTGATTCTTGTCTGTTCCGTTCGCTGATGGTTTGAATACCAACCCCTGATTCTAAATCGTACCAGTCGGCACTATGTTTCAGAGCGTATAGTTTTAAGTGCGATGGAATATCGTATTGTTTCCTGAACGCCCTCCAACGTTGCCCTAAAAAATCCTGATGTGCCTGTTCAGGCTTAGGGGTGTTATGGTTGGCAAAGACAAAGTAATCTTTAGGCGTATCACGAATGTAATCATCTAAAAGGTTAAACAATTCATCAGTTAGTTCCCACTTAGCTTCATTACCGTTCTTAGTTTTGGTCGGTTCTAAGGTTAAAAGCTTTTTTTCAAAATCGATATTATAAACCTGTATCCGGGTAATCTCGATAGGACGGATGTTAAGGTAAAAAAGGATTTTGGAAGCAATGTATAGTTCCCGGTAAGCAGCGTCTTTTTCTAACAAACCAACCACGTTTTTTAACTCACTTTCTTCAAAAATCACAAATCTGGATGAATCATTTTTGGTGCTTTTCTTTTCTGAATTAGCTACAGGACTTTCCGGGATAACCTTTTTTGTAACAAGGAACTTGAAAAAGGTGTTCAGGTCGGTACGGTAGCAGTTGTATGAAACTTTACCCCAACCCCGACTTTTAGCAGTGGTTTGCAAAAAGTTGTCAATGTCTAAATAGGTAAAGGTACTTGGTTTGCGGAACAGAAAGTTTTTAGCTTTTAACCACGTGGTGAAGTATTCCATCAGGTACTTGTTGCTTTTTAAAGCCTTTTCGCCCATAGCGTTGTTGGAAACGGATTCTTCACGTGTTTTTAGCCAATACGCCATACACTCAGATATTGGCGACAGCGGTGTTATCGGTAAATCATTGAAAAAGCCTGTTACAGGATTGTACCCATTGCTTAATAAATCAATCAAATCTTCTGCTAATTCCTTGCCCTGTTTTTTTAAAGTCTTGGTATCACCATTACGGTCAAGTTTTGCAGACTTTACAATTTTTTTATTTTTATTGGTTTCCGGGTTCAGAAAGTTGAAATAAACAAATGGCTTGTTATCTTTATCCCTTATGACTGGTATGTATAAATTGAAATCAATTCCCTCCCACGAGGTCAGTAAAATAGTCTGGCTTTTTTTCTCTTTCATTTTTTGTAAAGTTACGGATTTAATAAAATTTTCGTTCCCTAATTTGTTCCCTATCACCTCAAAAAGTGCCTTAACGATATGAAAAACACACTTTTTTGGTTAGTAAAATCCGAACCCGTAAAATATAGCTGGGAAAAATTTAATAAAGATGGTCGCACCTTTTGGGATGGCGTACGTAACTACCAGGCACGCAATAATTTAAGATTGATGCAGGAGGGCGACCTGGTGTTGTTTTACCACAGTAACGATGGCAAGGAAGTAGTGGGCATAGCCAAAGTAGTTAAAGAAGCCTACCAGGACCCAACAACCGAAGACCCTAACTGGGTGGTAGTCGATCTATCGCCGGTAGAAACATTGAAGAAGTCGGTAACCTTAGAGACGATAAAAGCCGATGAACAACTAAAGGACGTTGGGCTGGTACGGCAGGGCCGCCTTTCGGTAATGGCATTAAAACGCGAGGAGTTTGACCGTATTTTAGAATTGGGCAGTTAATGGCCAGACCATTTGCAATCAGTCGCTGTATACAAACGGTGTTTCTTACAGCGGTGTTATTTTGCCCCAAAATAACTAAGGCGCAATCGCCATTTGCCGGGTTGGAGAATTTGTTTGCGACACCCGAAAATTACGTAGTAAGGCATATAACAAACGCCCCGGTAATTGATGGCGATATTAATGATGCCGTTTGGCAGCAAGCAAAATGGACAAACGATTTTGTTGATATTGAAGGCGACCTAAAGCCCAAACCGCCTTACAAAACCAAGGTAAAAATGCTTTGGGATAACAGCTACTTATATATAGCCGCCCATATGGAAGAACCGCAGGTATGGGCCACTTTAAAAAATCACGATGATATTGTATACCACGATAACGATTTTGAATTATTTATCGACCCATCTACAACAACCCATTCCTATTACGAAATTGAAGTAAACGCGCTGAACACCATTTTCGATTTGTTTTTAAATAAGCCTTACCGCAACAGGGGAGAGGGGCTGATCGGTTGGGATGCTAATGGCCTGCGTTCAGCAGTTAAGGTGCAGGGTACACTCAACAATACGTCGGATACAGACGCTGGCTGGACGGTAGAAATGGCTATTCCTTTTAGTGCCATAACCATGGGATTTAAATCGCAGGTACCTGAAAATGGCACCATTTACCGCATAAATTTTTCGCGGGTGGAGTATGATACCAAAATTGCAGAAGGCCGAAATATAAAAATGAAAGATTCTGCCGGGCGCGATCTCCCGGAACATAACTGGTCCTGGTCGCCGCAGGGCGAGATTGCGATGCACAGTCCCGAGCATTGGGGATATCTTTTGTTCAGCACACATGAGGCAGATGATGTGGCGTTTAACTTGTCCTATGCCGAGCAACAAAAGAAATACCTTTGGCTGGTTTATTATCGTGAAAAACAGTGGTACAGACAACATCATGCATATACCTCGTCGCTTGGCAAATTGGATATCAACAGTAAGTATGATATTGCCGGCATCAGCAATAAATTAAAGCTGCAAAGCACCCAAAGCCAGTTTGAGGCTTTTATTACCAACGCAAAAACAAACATCACCTATACCATAAACCATGAAGGTTTTATAGAGCAATTAAACCCGATACACCATGAATAAGCGCGAATTTTTAAAAGCCGGTTTGTTGGCCGGTGTTGCTGCCCAAATACCGTTGCTAAGCACTGCTGCCCCGGTAAATACCGCGGCCATTAAAAAAAAGGTAAGGAAAAACTGGATATGGATAAATCCTAACCTGAAGGATACAGATGAGGATTTAAAAACCAATTATACAGCTTATAAAGCCAAAGGGATAACCGGTATTTTTTTTGAGAGCGACAGCGAGCGGCATTTTCGCGCGGCTAAAGCTGCCGGAATTGAGGCCCACCGTTGGATATGGACTTTTAACCGCGCCGAACTGCTCACCGAGCATCCGGAGTGGTACAGCAAAAGCCGCAACGGCGATTCCTGTGCCGATAAACCACCCTATGTAACCTATTACCGCTGGCTTTGCCCATCGCGCCCCGAAGTACAGGATTACCTGACTACAACTGTTGATAAGATACTGGCTTTGGATTATGTAGATGGTATCCACCTGGATTATGTGCGCTACTGCGATGTTGTGCTGCCGGTAAACCTTTGGGACCATTACAAAATTGAACAAACCAAGGAATTGCCCGAATATGATTTTTGCTATTGCGAGGTTTGCCAGGGAAAGTTTAAAGAACAATACGGGCAGGATGTAAAAGCAATACAATACCCGGATGCCAGCCTTTCGTGGCGGTTGTTCAGGTATGGTAATATTATCAGGGTGGTCAACAAAATTTCGGAGGTAGCTAAACAACATAAAAAGGCCATAACCGCGGCTGTGTTCCCCACCCCCGAAGTTGCACGCCGCAACGTGAGGCAGGACTGGACAAATTTTCACCTGGATGGTGTTTGCCCCATGATTTATCATGGCTTTTATAAAGAGGGTGTAAGCTGGATAGGTGATGCCGTGGCCGAAGGTGTACACTTTTTGGATGGAAAATTCCCGCTGTACGCAGGCTTGTATATATCCGATTTTAAAAATGACGACGAAGTACGAACCGGGATACAATATGCATTAAAGAATGGCGCTGCCGGCATCTCGTTCTTTGGTCATGTCACGCCAACAATTTTGGATATTTTGCACGAGGAAACGGGGAAGCCCTAACTAATCGTCATTGCGAGGTACGAAGGAATCCCCGACTATGCAAGACCGACTTACAAGTTTGGCGATTGTCCTAAAGAGATTGCGTCGTGCAATGACGGTTCTTTTAATACCGTAAAAACATTAACCATATGAACTACAGAAAATTTAAAAATACTCCCATAGCCGAAGTTGGCCTGGGCACCTGGCAACTGGGCAGTGCAGATTGGGGCAATGTAAATGACGATGATGCATTCTCCATATTAAAGGCATACACCGATGCCGGGGGTAATTTTATTGATACCGCCGATGTTTATGGTATGGGGGTAAGTGAATCCGTTATTGGGAGGTTTTTAAAAACGACAGATAAGGAAGTATTTGTAGCCACTAAATTGGGGCGTCGCGGCGATGCGCCAAACGGCTGGCCGCAAAACTTTACCTATGATATAATGAAACGGAATGTGGAAGACTCGCTGAAGCATTTGGATGTGCCGCAACTATTTTTAGAGCAATTGCATTGCATACCCACCGAAGAAATGAAATCGGGTAAAGTGTTTGATCATTTACGTACCCTGCAACAGCAAGGTCTTATTAAACACTTTGGTGCCAGTGTAGAAACATCCCAGGAAGCGCTTATCTGCCTGGAGCAGGAAGGCCTGGCATCGTTACAGATCATATTTAACCTATTCAGGCAGCACGTGGCCGACGAGGTTTTTGCTAAAGCAAAGGAAAAAGACGTTGCCATTATTGTAAGGGTTCCCTTAGCCAGTGGACTATTATCCGGTAAATTTAACGAACAAACCAAATTTGCCGCAAATGACCACCGTAATTATAACGCCAACGGCGAGGCCTTTAATACCGGCGAAACATTCTCGGGTATCGAGTTTAACGAAGGTTTGAAGCTATCTCAACAAATAAAACAAATATTACCCGACGACAATATGCCGCAATGGGCTATCCGCTGGATATTGGATCATCCCGAAGTTACAACGGTTATCCCCGGCGCGTCAAAAGTATCGCAGGTTGATAATAACGTTGGGGCATCTGCTTTGGAGCCGCTGCCAGCCAATACTCATCGGCAATTAAGGAGTTTGTATGATGCTGAAATTATTGGAAAAATAAGGGGACATTATTGAGCCCGTCTGAAATTTCCCGGGTTGAGAGCGTTAAATATCGAACACTAAACATCCAATATCGAATAATGAAGGCAAAACTTCGGTGTCGGACATCCAAAATTCATTATTCGATATTACGATATAATTGCCAAAAATAGTTGGTAGAATATTTGTAATCGACTGTAATAAAGGAATATACATCAAGCAAATTGAAATCGGTTTCAATTTGCTTTTTTTGTTATATGAAATCGTCAAAAAAAGGCGTGTTTGACCTGTAAGAGCACGGA
>NZ_JBFUIA010000072.1:0-4664 GCF_056402115.1 Mucilaginibacter sp. P4_C11
GGTCATTGGTCATTGGTCATTGGTCATTGGTCATTGGTCATTGGTCATTGGTCATTGGTCATTGGTCATTGGTCATTGGTCATTGGTCATTGGTCATTTAAGGCCGAGTTTAATTGGTAGTCATTGTTTTAAAAAATTTCAAATAATCCACCAATGACTAATGACAGCGAAGCGAAATGACCAATGACAAGCGCAGCGATAATGACAGCGAAGCGAAATGACCAATGACAAGCGCAGCGATAATGACAGCAAAGCGAAATGACTATGGGATAATCTTATAACTTTCCTTGATAACGGCCTCATTTACGGCTTTTACCCTGTTTAACTCCATCTTTTCAACAGCGCGGTCGTAGGTTAATATGCCATTTACTTCATGTTCAACATCGGTGGTTTGGGTGTAGATGGCAACACTTAAACCTTTGTATTTCATTAGCTGTTCTACTTCATCCAGTAAAAACACATACCTATCGGTAAGGCGCGCTTTTGTTGGCTCATAATCATAGGCGTTGTTTTCTACCGGCCACATATGGTTGCGGACAAACAGGCCAACGCCGCCAAATTCGCCCAACGATGCCGCTCGATGCTCGTCGGGCACCGAGGCGCCGTATGGGCCTACATAGATATGGGTATCTACATAATCGCCATTGCCGGGATCGCCGTAAGCTTTCTGATACGACGGATTATTATTAAAACCCGAATTGCCGTTAACCAGCCTGGACGGGTCGTATTGCTTAACCCAATTGGTTATATTTTTAACATCAAACGCGCCCCAGTTTTCATTAAACGGCACCCAGGTAATGATGGATGGCGAATTATAATGATCGTCCATAATTGCTTTCAATTCCTTTCGGAATTCTTTGCGGGTTTTAAGGGTATCTTCATTTTGATACCAGATGGCCGGCATATCCTGCCAAACAAACAAGCCCATTTTATCTGCCCAGTAATAAAACCGTTGCGGCTCGGTTTTCATGTGTTTGCGGATAAGGTTAAAACCCGCATTTTTAGCAAAACTGATGTCAAATTTGAGCGCCTCATCTGTAGGTGCGGTCAAAACCCCATCCGGCCAGTAACCCTGATCGAGCAAGCCAAGCTGCATGATAAACTTTCCGTTAACCAAAGGACGGGTAACGCCATTAACCCTACCCAATTTTATATCGCGCATGCCGAAGTAGCTTTTCACTTCATCGGCAACGCTGCCATCGGTATTTTTTAGGGCGATGTTCAGGTCGTATAAAAAAGGATCGTCGGGCGACCACAGTTTAGGCGATTTAATGGGCAGGTAAAAGTAAGTGTCACCGGCTGATTCTGCTTGCGAAACTACTTTGCCGCCATCAAGCGCCACGGCGGTTAATTTTCCGCTACCCTGTGTATTTACCTGCACTTTTAGCCGGTTATTCGCCAAATCGGGCAGTAAACGAATGTTCTCAATATAGGTTTTGTTAACCGGTTCCAACCAAACGGTTTGCCAAATGCCCGAGCAAAAGGTATAATCGCCACGCGGCCCGCTTTTTCCTGATGGTACGCGGCCATCGTTTAAATCATACGCCGCCACAACCACTGTATTTTTGCCCGTTGTTAAAAAGGGCGTGATGTTAAAGCTAAAAGCATCATAGCTACCGGCATGTGCTCCCACCTTTTGCCCGTTTACAAATAAGGTGGCATGATGTGCTACGGCATCGAAATGAATGATTACCTGTTTATTTTTCCAACCGGTTGGCACCTCAAAACTACGGCGGTACCACATATTAATTTCCTGCTTACGCTGAATGCCGGATAATACAGACTCCGGGCAGTAAGGAACACGGATTTTATTTACTTCGCCTGCAAATGATAATGGTTTTTCGGGAGCAAGCGCGTCTTGAACATTTTTCCCGCCCTGGTAATCCCATTGGCCATTAAGGCACATCCAATCGCTGCGCTGCAATTGCGGCCTCGGATATTCGGGAAACGGAACAGGGGCATCCATTGCTGCTTTTGTCCAGGCTGTGGGTAATAAAGCCTCCTGGGCAAATAAAACAGAACAACAAATAAAGGTAAAAAATAAGGATAGTAATAGCCGTTTGTTTTGGTTTTTAGTCATGGTTTATAGGTTTACATTGATGCTAAGCCAAACTTAAAATAATTTATTCGATTGGCTGTCCCTGTCTGTTCCACTATTTTCCTGGCGATATCAAATAAAAATGGCCGGCGAATAATCCGCCGGCCTAAAACCTTTTATTTAAAAATCATTGCTCCAAAACTAAGCTTTGCTTAGTTCAGCAAAATACTTATGGAACAGCGGGATAGTCTCAATGCCTTTATAGTAGTTAAAGATATCGTATTTCTCGTTGGGTGAGTGCAGCGCATCACTATCCAAACCAAAGCCCATTAACACTGTTTTAAGGCCAAGTTCGGCTTCAAAAAGGGCCACAATAGGAATACTACCGCCGCCGCGTGTAGGTATAGGTTCTTTGCCAAATGACTCGGTGATGGCTTTTTGAGCGGCTTTGTAGGCAATGCTATCGGTTGGCGTTACCGCGGGTTCGCCGCCATGGTGGGGCGTTATTTTTACCTTTACCTTGGCTGGGGCTATGCTCAGGAAATGCTTGGTAAACAGTTCGGTAATCTGCTCAAATGTTTGGTTAGGTACCAGGCGCATGGATATTTTGGCGTGAGCCTTTGATGGTAACACCGTTTTGGCACCCTCGCCAATGTAACCACCCCAAATGCCGTTAACCTCTAAAGTTGGGCGTGTACCGGTGCGTTCAAATGTTGAGTAACCTTTTTCGCCCCAAAGCTCTGCAATATCAAGGTCCTTTTTGTACTCTGCCTCGTCAAACGGTGCATTATTAAGGGATTTACGTTCAGCCGGAGTAAGGTCAATTACCTCATCGTAAAACCCGGGAATGGTGATATGGTTATTTTCATCATGCATAGCGGCAATCATTTTACTCAAAATAGTAATAGGATTGGCCACCGCACCGCCATAAACACCCGAGTGTAAATCGCGGTTAGGGCCGGTAACTTCCACCTCTACGTAGGATAAGCCGCGCAGGCCGGTTTCTAATGACGGATGCTCCATGCTGATCATCGAGGTATCTGATATCAGCACCACATCGGCTTTCAGTTTTTCTTTATTGGCCTTAACAAATATGGATAGGTTTGATGAGCCAACTTCTTCCTCGCCCTCAATCATAAACTTAATATTGCAGGGCAGGGTATCTGTTTGCATCATCAGTTCAAATGCCTTTACGTGCATATAAAACTGGCCTTTATCATCGCAGGCGCCGCGGGCATAAATTTTACCATCGCGCACGGTGGGCTCAAACGGTGGTGTGTGCCATAGCTCGATAGGATCGGCTGGTTGCACATCATAATGCCCGTAAACCAGCACTGTTGGTTTAGCGGCATCAATTATCTTTTCGCCGTAAACAATGGGGTAGCCCGCTGTTTGGCATACTTCTACATTATCGGCACCGGCGTCGCGCAGCTTTTGGGCTACGTGATCGGCAGTATTTAAGACGTCGGCTTTGTATTTAGGGTCGGCGCTAACCGATGGGAAACGCAAAAGGGCAAATAATTCGTCGAGTAAACGTTGCCTGTGCTCATCAACATATTGCTTTATGTGCTGCATGGTATTTAGTTTGGCGCAAATATATTGATGTTTATTGATTTGGGCGAACGATGCGCCGGCAACAACAGGGCAAACGCATCTAATGGGGTTAACATAACTTAACACATTTCAGATAAAATATTTATAAATACTTAATAATCAATATTTTATATTTTATCATGGTTAACACTAAACTGATGACACATTTAGGCACATCAAAATATTTGTGCCTGTTGTTGGCCAATACAAGTCACTTCGGTAGCCGGACTATTTAACCAGGATCAGCCAATAAAAACAAGGTGTTGTTTGAAGCTTAAATCGCTCATTCCATTGACTATTTAGATGCAGTTGCCCTGCCGGCGACAAGGAAAGTTTACAGAGTGGTAAGTATTCGTGTAACTACCGCCCCTTTTTAAATACAAATTCCCCGAAATATCCAGGGAACGCAAAAGTGTTTTCATAAAAATCGGGCCGATACATTGAAAAGGTTGAAGAACACATCAACCTGCATCAGTTGAAGTAAAATTAATCGGCTGTAGCCAAATCAGCTTTGGGACCATGGCCTGCCTTGGCTGTGAACGATGCGGCTTCGGTTTTTGTTGTAACAGGCGCCGATTTGGTTTCTTTAGTACTTAATGAGTAGGCTGTAATTCCTGATGTTAATATGATGGCTATCGCGATGATGATCTTTTTCATGATGTTGTGTGTTGGATGTTTATAAAAACCGGTTTACAAAGCGATTGATTAGGCGGCAAAGTCTGCATTACCCAAGTCTCTTTTAGGGCCGCCGGTGAAAGCAAAGTCTGCATTACCTAAATCCCTTTTTGGACCACCTGTGAAATCTGCATTACCTAAATCTCTTTTAGGGCCGCCTGTGAAAGCAAAATCAGCGTTACCTAAATCTCTTTTCGGACCTCCTGTGAAAGCAAAATCAGCATTACCTAAATCTCTTTTTGGGCCACCTGTGAATGCAAAGTCAGCATTGCCTAAATCTCTTTTCGGACCACCTGTGAAATCCGCATTACCTAAATCTCTTTTTGGGCCACCTGTGAATGCAAAGTCAGCATTGCCT
>NZ_JBFUIA010000073.1:0-4530 GCF_056402115.1 Mucilaginibacter sp. P4_C11
CCCTCCCTGGTGAACTGTTATGCCGTCATTTTGCGTGTTGTCTGCAAGGCTCCCTACAACAGCAGGCAGGCTTAGGCTATGTTTATTTACAACTCCAACCAGGGCGGCCGGCCTGGTTATGGTGATGTTATAGGTTTTAGTGGTTATGCCATCCTGGGCAGTAACCACGGTTGTTACCAGGTTATCGCCCACATTCAGCGTTATGGTAGCCGGCGAAGCGTTACTGCCGTTTATATAAACAATGGCATTTGGGTCGCTTGCTATCGCGGTTAGGGTAACTGTGCCAACCGTATCAGGTACTATCGTTGTATACTCCACATTAGTTGGTGTTGCGCTTACCAAAGCCAGTGCTGAATGAGGATTTAGTACCAATTCGTTTAACCGGGCATTATTTGAACCCACTTTGTTTACTGTAACATAGTAGGTTTTGGTGGTTACGCCATCCGGCGCTGTTACCACGGTAGTTACAATCGTAGGGCCGCTGTTAAGCGGTATCGCACCAGAAGCGGAACCGTTGATTACCACAGCACCATTTATCGTTGCGGTTGCGCCGGTTCGCAGCCCCGAGGGGGTAAAGGTTACACTGCTCACGGTTGGATCAACAGAGGTTGTGTAATTTACGGTAGTGGTGTTTGAATTGGTAAGAAAAAGCGTCGACCCCGGGTTCATGACCAATGACCCCAATGTGGCATTGTTTGATGCTGTGTGGTTCACGGTAACCAGGTAGGTTTTTGTAGTGCTGCCATCGGCCGCTGTTACCACAGTGGTTACTAAAGTGGGACCGCTGTTCAGCCATATTACTTCTGAAGCAGAACCGTTATTTACAGGTACGCCATTTACCATTACTGTGGCGTTTACATCCTGGGGCGTTGGCGTAAAAGTCACGTTGCTGACAGAAGGGTCAACATTTGTGGTATAATTCACATTATTGGAAGTTGCATTTGCGAGGATGAGCGCTGAACCCGTATTTATAAGCAACGAGGCCAACGTGCCGTTATTTGAACCCGTTCTGTTTACTATTAGCGAATAGGTTTTGGTGGTTATGCCGTCTGCTGCGGTTACTACAGTAGTTATCGCCGTAGGCCCGGTGTTCAGCAATATCGGTGCTGAAGCTGACCCGCTGCTAACCGGTATGCCGTTTATGGTTATCGTAGCGCCTACGTACGGAATTGTTGGGGTTAAGGTAACGCTGCTGACAGAAGGATCTACACCGGTGGTATAATTCATTACGCCCAGCGTTGAGCTTGTATAGATCAGGGGCGAACCCGGGCTAAGTACGAGCGAACTTAAAGCGGCGTTATTTAAAGTGTTATTTACGGTAATATTAAAGGTAGTTGATGCGCCGCTGCAATCTGAACCACCGACAAGTGCTATTCGACCCGCACTATGCGAAAGAGTGATAGTGCCTGTTATTGTATTTGTTGCTGTACTGATTACATTGACCAGGTTTGAAAATGTATAGGAAACATACAAAAGCTTCCCATCGGGGCTGATTGAAAGATTCTCGGGGGCAGCACCCAGCGGGATGACTACTACAGCGTTGGTAGCTGTGTTGAATACCGAAAGCGTATTCATACCGGAGCCGAAGCTTGGACCGACGATATATATCTTGCCGCCATCCGGACTTATCACCATTGAGGTTGGAAATTTTTCGATTGGTGTAGCAGATATAAGCTCGTTGGTAGTCGCATTTACGACACTAATATTGATATCACCCATTAGATATAACCGGCTACCATCAGGACTTATTGCAAGTTGTTTAACATAGGTGGTGTTGGTGATGGTAGATGTGCTGTTGGTTGCAGTGTTTATAACAGCAATAATATTTGAAAGGTAGTTGGTTACATATGCTTTGCCTCCATCCGGGCTTATCGTAATGCTTGTAGGAGAGTTGCTGCTTATGGGTATGGTGGATATGATAGTGTTTGTTGCAGTATTGATAACAGAAACTGCGCCAACATTTGCCGAAGTAGCACCTGCAACATATAAACGGGTGCCATCGGGGCTAAACGCAATAGCACGAGGGTAGTACGCCCCCAAATCAATAGTAGCGGTTTCTGTGTTAGTTGCAGTGTTTATTATGGATATATTTTTGTATACCTGATGTGTCACATAGATGCTGCTGCCATCCGGCATTGCTACGATCTTTGAAGGGCCCGGACCTACCACAACAGTCGCTGCCAGCAAATTTGTTAAAGTATTGATCACCGAAATATTAGAGGGGCCCGGGCTTTCCGTCCCCTGAGTTATATATGCAAATCCGGCTTTTACAGGGGTAGCCGTAATAGTAGCCGTAACCGGGCTGCTGCCCGCATTTAATGCATTAAATGAAGGGATGTTACCTGTCCCGCTTGCTGCCAGGCCTATGCCGGGCGTATCATTAACCCAGTTAAAAGTGTTACCAGTGCCGGTAAAATTAATTGCAGCGGTAGCAGTGCCATCGTTAAGTGTTTGATTTGATACGGAATTAATAGTCGGTATTTCGTTTACGATACCGCTTACCGCCACATTTTGACTGCTCACTCCTGTAGAGGCCAGCACTACATTGCCGGATATATTTCCTGCCGGGGCAGTAGCCGCCGACCGTACATATATCAAAGTCGTATCAACCTTACCTGCTATTTGTGTAAGTGTTACATTGCCGCCATAACCGCTGGCGGCCGATAAGGACATTTCGAAGCCGGTTGGCGCAGTTGCAGTAATATCGCCGGATAAGCCTATACCGGCAACTGTAAACTGCTGGATGTTGGGGCTCGTTGAAGCGAAACCGGCACAAGCAGTAATAATGCCGTCTGGCGTACCGG
This sequence comes from Mucilaginibacter sp. P4_C11, assembly GCF_056402115.1. Taxonomy (NCBI): domain Bacteria; kingdom Pseudomonadati; phylum Bacteroidota; class Sphingobacteriia; order Sphingobacteriales; family Sphingobacteriaceae; genus Mucilaginibacter; species Mucilaginibacter sp. P4_C11. The sequence goes on from NZ_JBFUIA010000073.1 coordinate 2,805, forward strand.
CTATTATAGTTCGCGGTGCCGGGTTCACCGTTATTGTAAACGTGACCGACACTCCGCTACAACCTGGACCACCAAAAAAATTCCCAAATGACATAGGGGCCTGGCCTACAGGTATGGTTGATATTACTGTGTTAGTAGCTGTGTTTATTACTAAAACCACGTCATTAGCTGTTACGTACAAAAGACCGCTGGCAGGATCTACCTGCGAGTATTCGGCAAATAAACCGACCGGAATAGTAGCTATGACTGAATTGTCAGACGTATTAATTACCGACATTACTGTACTATAGACATTCGTTACATACAGCCTGGTGCCGTCCGGGCTTATAGACACTCCATTTGGACCATCGCCGACATTTATACTTGCCGTTACTGTATTGTTTGAGGTGTTAATAACAGTTATGGTGTGGTAATTAAAATTTGCCACATATGCCCGGTTGCCGTCGGGACTCAATGTTATTTGACTCGCGCCAGCATCTACTCCGATGCTGGCTAGCCGTGCGTTTGTGGCTAAACTTATTACAGAAACCGTATTTGTACGGTTATTAGTTACATATAAGCGTGCACCATCGAGGCTTACAGCTACGCCATAACATCCCGCAGGGGAGGCAAATATAATCCCGGTCACAGTATTGGTCGTGGTATTGATTACAGAAATCGTTCCATCATCATGATTTGCAACATAAACCCGTGCGCCATCCGGACTTATGGCTATCCCCACCGGCAGGGCCCCTACCGGGATAGTGGCAACGACTGAATTGCTGAATGTGTTAATTACGGAAACAGTACCCGGAGACTGTGTTTGAACTACATAAACAAGGCTGCCATCAGGGCTTACTGCTACTCCCTGGATACCCAGCCCGACAGGAATTGTAGCTACAACTGTTTTGGTAATTGTGTTAATTACCGAAACAGTCCCGCTATTTCTGTTTGTAATATAAGCAAACCCCCGTGATAGGGGAGTGGCTGTAATGGTAGCCGTTACCGGGCTGCTACCGTTATTTATAGCAGCAAACGATGGTAAATGGCCTGTGCCACTTGCAGCCAGGCCAATAGCCGGAGTATTGTTAACCCATGTATAAGCACCTGCTGTACCGGTAAAATTTACAGCCCCAGTTTGTGAGCCGCCATTAACGGTTATATTCGGTACCGTATTTATAGTAGCTAATACGTTTACTATACCGCTTACCGCCACATTTTGCCTGCTCACTCCTGTAGAGGCCAGCACCACATTGCCGGATATAACCCCTGCCGGTGCAGTAGCCGCCGACCGAACATACACCGCGGTGCTGCTTACCACGCCGCCTGACTGTGTAAGCGTTACATTGCCGCCATAACCGGTGCCGGAGGCAAGTGATAACTCGAAGCCTGTTGGGGCAGTTGCTATTATATTACCTGTTAAACCGGTGCCTGCAACTGTAAACTGTTGCAGGTTCGGGCTTGCCGAAGCGGTACCCTGGCATGCAGAAATATTGCCGGTAACAGCACCTGCGTTAATAGTTTGTGCTTGTACTTTGGCGAACACGGCAGATAATAATATTATTAAACTCACAGTGAACAGGCGGTGTAGGTTTTTTTTCATAATGTTGGTTTAAAAAGCAGGAAATTTTAATAGCAATTAATACCTCTGCCACTATATATAAACCGGGAGTCGGGGATAAAAAATAAAACCATGCCCATTTACACCGATAAGTGCAGCCTACGGCCTGGGTTGATCAACTTTTAC
>NZ_JBFUIA010000074.1:0-3852 GCF_056402115.1 Mucilaginibacter sp. P4_C11
GAACCATTGAACCATTGAACCATTGAACCATTGAACCATTGAACCATTGAACCAACGAACTACCAATCTTTCGTCGATATCTTTTTTAATGCAGGAGCATTCTTTTTTACGGGCGCTATTTTCAGCATATACGATTTTAAAATCGCACCATTTTGCCTGCTGTAACTGAGTATCTTGTCTAAATAAACTACAACATCCCTTTTCTCCAGTTTATTTTTTGCTTCTTCCATCGGGAATATAATACCAGGATCCAAAACTTCCATGCCATACCTGTCGCGTTTATAAGGGGTAAACTTAAAATCGGTAAACCAATAGCGGTATTTTGAATCTTTAACTTCTATCCTTAACGTATAGCTTATTTCGCCGCCAAGACTACCAGACAATAGCGATCGTTTTGATACAGCGAAACTACCCTCTCCGCTCAACACACCCTGGGCTTCGTCAGTTTTGGTAATTTTTAGTTTGCCTTTAGGATACGCTTTATGCATAAAATACAATCCCCGGCCATACAAAGTATCCTTGCTTAAGCCCGGCTGATCGGTCGTTTGGTAGTAAATGTATTTATTACGTTCATCAAAGGCCAGTGTGTCTTTTTGGGCGATGGCGCTTTTAACAGAAAGAATACAGATTAGAGCAATAAAGATGTTTTTCATTTAAAAAGAATAAAAAAAGAGTCAAGAGTTAAGATAAAAGGCACCGCTGCCTTATTATATTATTAAAGATCAGCAAACTAACACAGGGTTCTCAAAGGTGAATGAATTTGAAACTCTTGTCTTAATTCTTAATTCTTGATTCTTAACTCTTGACTCTACGCAGCTATAAAGATAAAAAGCCTCCCGGTTATATCAGGAGGCTTTTTGTAAAATAATATTTTATTTTAAGTTAGAACGCGTATACAGCGGCTAACAAAAACTGACCGGCTGATTTTGAAGCAGTACCATCACTCTTCAAGAAAACATCACCAGTTTTTGTATGATCCAACCTAAACTCAGGAATGAAAGTTAAAGGACCTGATTTAATGCTGCAAGTTAAAGTTGAAGCAATAACCGAGTTGCCCGGAGAAATGCCAATATCAGGACCACCGTTTGTTGCTTTAGCTTTAAAATACTCTTCTCTTAAACCAAAAGTAACTGCTTTTGAAACAGCTATTTGAGGATATAAGGCATAACCAAAATAATTATAAGCACCCATACCTGTTTTACGTGCAGCATTTAAACCTAATTTAAATGCATCAGTTATTTGGTAAGCAGTTGTTAAATCCAATATAGTACCAGAGTATTTACCACTTGCAAGGTTAATGTAAGCTGTCCATCCTTTAACAGGCGATAAAAACAACTGTGCGCCAAAGGTTGATACCTCTGGTGTAGCTGAATTTGATTTGTAGGTATTCCAGTTGTCGTTAAAAACACCGGCCATCAAGCTTACTTTATCAGAGAAAGCGTAAGTTGCTTTAAAGCCTGCATTTTGGAACGGGCCCGCGCTGAATAAATAAGAAGTTGAATAGTTAAAGTTGCCTACCGGGCTAATTACCTCGTAACCTACAAATGTAGCCATGTAACCTGCGGTTAAGTTAAACTTATCGGTTACATCGTAAGAAACGTATAAGTTTTGAATATGGTAACTTGAAGTACCGGCGGGCAAACCGCCTAATGAAGCATCAGGAATTGATTGCTCCTGGCCACGCGGACCAAAAGACATTTCGCCAACAAACGATGCCTTGCCTACTTTTTTCTTTAAACCAAGGTCGATCATACCAATTGATACCGAGTTATTATCAGAACCGAAAGAGGTTTGAATGTTTGGCTTATTAGCAAAATCTTTTTTGAAGTAGGTATCTACCGAACCGTAGATAACCAAAGGGGCATCTGACGTGGTTTTAACGGTATCCTGCGCTTTAACAACGAAGGAACCGGCAACAAGAGCTGATAAAAGTAAAAGTGTTTTTTTCATGATAACGATTTAATTGATTTGAATTTGATTTGGGTTGAAATAAAGCTTTCCCATTAAGCTAATGCACAAAATAGCCTTTAGTAAAAGCGGTTAAAAAATTGCAAGGTTGAAATAAAAAGCCTGTGCGGTTGGCTGTAAAAGGTTGTCGGTATTGAACCAACCGCACAAGGCATTAAAGATTTTTATTATACTGCAGATGGAGATGCTACACCTTTATCAAAAAGGCCACTTAAGCTAATCTCGTCATCCTGGGCTGGGTAAACTTCGATACCGTGATCGAATACATCGATACCACCGGCACCTGTTTCACCTTCTTCTTCAATACGTAGTTTCCATGGGTGACCTAATTTATTGATGATAAACATCATTGCAAAGGTTACCACAAACACTGCAATGGTAATGGTAAAGCTACCTATCAACTGTGCTTTTAATACATCAAAACCACCGCCGTAAAATAAACCTTTTACGGGTGCAGAGTTATCGGCACCAGTTGGGCCTGTAGCGCCATACTGGCCAGATGCAAATAAACCTAATGATAAAGTACCCCAGATACCGTTTAAACCGTGTACAGATACTGCACCAACCGGATCGTCGATACGGAACCACTCAATAAGGTAAACACCTGCAAATATGATAACACCAGCAATTGCGCCTAATAGGATTGAACCCAGCGGGCTAACCCAGTAGCAAGGGCAGGTAATAGCAACTAAACCAGCTAAGAAACCATTGATAGTAAAAGCTAAATCAAACTTACCTTTTGTTGGGCCAAACCATAATGCCATAAGCATTGCAGCAAAACCACCGGCGCAGGCAGCAAGTGTAGTATTGGCGGCTACGCGGCCGATACCTTGCATATCCATTGCAGATAAAGTTGAACCAGGGTTAAAACCATACCAGCCAAACCACAGGATAAAACCACCCACTGCTGCAATTAACAAGTTATGACCTGGAGGTAATCCGCCTTTTTCTTTATCATCGCGGGCAAATATCCTGCCCAACCGTGGGCCTAACACCATTGCACCTGCCAGTGAAGCTACACCACCTATAGTATGTACCACAGTTGAGCCTGCAAAGTCACGGAAAGGCTGAGCGCTTATTGACTGGAAGAAACCTGAAGTTCCCATTGTAGCCAAGAAACCATCCGGTCCCCAGGCCCAGTGACCAATTATTGGGTAAATAAAACCTGTAATACCTATACTGTAAAGGATATCGCCACGGAAGCTGGTACGGCCAATCATTGCACCAGATACGATAGTTGAGCAGGTATCAGCAAAAGCGTACTGGAATATCCAGTGTGCCAATACAGGGATACCTGTTGAGCCATAAGTATCAGGCGTGTTTTGCAGGAAAAACCAGTTGGTGATGGTTTTACCATCAGCACCTAAGCCGCCCCAGCCAATAAAGCCGTTACCATTACCAAACATAAACGCATAACCTACAGCGTAAAATAACAAACCACAAAGGCAAGTATCAAAAATACACTCCATTAATACGTTCACGGTTTCTCTTTTGCGGGCAAAGCCTGCTTCAAGCATAACGAAACCAGCTTGCATACCAAATACTAAAAAGGCTGCAACCAGTGTCCAAACAGTGTTAACTGTATTAATTAACGATGTTTCATGAGCGGTGTAAGTTTCGGCAGCATGCGCAGATGTGCCAAGTACACCAGGTAAAACCATCATTGCGGCAAAAACCAGCAAGAGGCCAATCATTTTTCCTGTAAAAATGGTAGCTCCCAGCGCCCATTTCTCACGTGTCAGCTGTCGGACTGAACTTAGGAGGTTTAATTTTGTAGAACTTACTTTCATTTGTTTTTTAATTTAGTTTGATTGTTTTTTAATAGTTTAATTTTAGTTTGATTGTTGTATTATATAAAATAGTTTGATTGCAAGGCATTAATTC
>NZ_JBFUIA010000075.1:0-3743 GCF_056402115.1 Mucilaginibacter sp. P4_C11
ATTTGCTTGATGTATATTCCTTTATTACAGTCGATTACAAATATTCTACCAACTATTTTTGGCAATTATATCTTATTTTTATAAACTTCCTGGCACATTTATACACCTTTTTCAAAAGGTACGAAAAATTTATTACCTAAAATTTGTTTCGTACGAAAATATTCCTACCTTTGAATTGTTATGAGTGAAACACAACAAAACAAGCAACTGGAACCTACAAAATCCGAACTGGAAATATTACAGGTTTTATGGGAAAAAGGCCCATCAACAGTTCGTGCGGTTAATGATGAGTTGCTGAAGCAAAAAGAGGTAAATTATACTACCACGCTGAAGCTGATGCAGATTATGGCCGATAAAGGTATCCTTAACCGGGACGAAAGCCAGATGAAGCACATTTACAGCGTGGCCGAAGAGGAGCAAAAAACCAAGTCGCATTTGCTGGATAAGTTTGTTGATTCGATGTACAAAGGATCGGCAAGTAAGCTGGTAATGCAATTGCTGGGCAACAAAAAAACAAGCGACCAGGAATTACAGGAGATCAAAGAAATTTTAAGAAAACTGGAGGAATAAACCATGACTTACCTGAATGAATTACTGCCCCGGGGCTTCACCACAGCCTTAAGCTACACGCTGCTGCACTCGTTGTGGCAGGGCGTTATACTTGCTGTAATCACCAGCCTTATATTGGTGTTTACCCGCAGGCAAGCAGCGGCAAAACGCTACACGTTAATGGTAGGCGCACTGATGTTGTTTGCTTTAACGGCCATAGGTACATTCATTTGGGAAGTTAACCAAACAGCAGCAGGTAAAATATCACCGGCCGGCTACAATTCAAATAATCAAACACCGCATCTGCCTGTTTTGGGGGTAGCCGGGTTTACGCAAGGTTCGGTAATTGATAAGAGTATAAACTATGTGAACACCCATGTCCAACCTATAGCTTTCGTATGGTTTTTGGTGGTTTTTGCGCGCAGCCTCCAGCTATTGGCCGGGCTACAGGGACTGCATCATTTGCGGCGTAGGTCTGTTTTTACGGTTGATAAATATTGGCAACAACGGGTTGCTTTGTTGTCGCAGAAATTGGGGATAAAGCAAATGATAGGTATTGCCGAATCGGGCATAGCAAAAGTACCTATGGTGATTGGCCACTTGAAACCATTGATCCTGATCCCGGTTGGTTTACTAATTGCCTTACCGCCTGCCGAAGTTGAAGCTATCCTAGTACACGAGTTGGCCCATATCCGCCGGAGAGATTATTTGATAAACCTTTTACAAAGCTTCATCGAGATCATTTTCTTTTTTAACCCGGCCGTGCTATGGCTGTCGGCCCTGATCCGTACCGAGCGGGAAAACTGCTGCGATGATATAGCCGTACAGGAAACAAGCAGCAAGGTAAACTACATCAGGGCCCTGGTAAGCTGCCAGGAATTCCAGCTATCGGCACCGGCCTACGCCATGGCTTTTCCAGGCAAGCGCGATCAGCTGATTAACAGGGTTAAACGTATGGCATCGGGCAATAACCACAGTCTTAATATTCGCGAACGCTCTGTTTTGGCCGTGTTATTATTAAGCGCCGGCTTGCTCACTATGGCTTTTAGCAATGCCAAAAGGATTGATAAAATGTTGATTAATACCAGCAATACGGTATCTCACGCGGTTGTTTCTGTAAAAAAAGAACTGTTTCCTAAAGATGATACCTCATCGCATCATGCTGATTTAAAACCAGGTGAAAACAATAAAGAAGCAAAAGCAACACTTGCCGCGTCTTTAAAGGCAACTGCCCCGATTTTGGCAGATACGCCTGCTAAAGCGAAACCATTGGATACCCTAAAAGGTAAATTAGGCAGATTGCATGGTGGTCTTGGAACACTAAGCAAACTTGATGAACAAAAGGACTTGGCAAAAGCCGATTCTATTAATCAAAGCAGAACGCAAACTACAAAACCAACTGCGCCTGCAAATAACGCTTATAGTTATGGCAGCAAGCGCTATAATAAACAAGACTATAAGTCAGTGTACAAAGCCGATTATAAACCTTACCATGCACCAACCGAACCAAGTATAGGCGAGGTGGTTACTGCCGAATTGAAAAAGGACGGGTTGATTGATGCTGATGCCCCTAAGGTTTCTTTTAAACTTAGCCAAAGTGAAATGATCATTAACGGTGTAAAACAGCCGGATGATGTTTTCCAGAAATACAAGAAGAAGTATGTGCCCGTTACCGGCAAAAACCAATGGACGTTGTATAATAATTACGATACCGATACCAAAGTAACCACCACCGACAAGCCTTAGTGTCGTGTCATCGATAAAATGACGGATAGTCTTTAGCCAAAAGCCTTAGTTCCAGGTCAAAGAAGAAAAAATCAACTTTAGGCTTACGACTTAGTACTGTTGACTTAACACTAAATTATCCTGACTGCATGAATTTTAACCCGCCCCAAACAGGCGAACGGGTATTGCCATGCCCAAAATTTGAAAAATATTTAAGATTAAATAACAGATCAACCTAAAAGAAACCTCTTAGCACCCATCAATATGAAATTAACAATTGCAGCTTTTTTAGCCGCCTGGCTTTCTATTGCCTCGACTTTGGTAAACGCCCAAAAATTGATAACGATAACAGGTAAAATTAAAAGCACCGATGCCAAACCGCTGGATGGTGCTACAGTTTACCTATATAAGGTTACAGACTCGGCACTGGTAAAAACAGGTGTGGCAAATGCTACGGGGACTTATATTTTAAAAAATTTAAAAGCCGGACAGTATAAGATGGCCGTTAGCATGATAGGCTATCAAAATTATAAGAGTGCACCTTTTACGTTTGAAAAAGATATAGTACTGCCGGATATTATTTTGCAGCTTGCCGGTAAAGAATTAAAAGAAGTAGCCGTTGTTGGCCAAAAGCAATTGGTTGAGCACAAAATTGACCGCACGGTTGTAAACGTAGATGCCATGATTGGTAATGGTGGCAATACGGCTATGGATGTGCTTGATAAATCGCCGGGCGTAATCGTCGATCAGAATGGGGGGATCAGCCTTAACGGCAGCGGCAGCGTGAAGATTTATATCGACGATAAGCCCACCTACTTATCAGGGATAGATCTGCAGAACTACCTGCGCTCGATACCGGCATCAACTATCGACCAGGTTGAATTAATGACCAACCCGCCAGCCAAATACGATGCCGCAGGGAACGGCGGAGTAATCAACATCCGCATCAAAAGGAATAAAGCAAAAGGGTTTAACGGTGGGCTTAACATGAATTATACCCAAGGCAAGTACGGCAAAACCATCAATAGTTTTAACTTTAATTTCAGGGACAACAAAATCAACGTATTTGGCAACCTGGCCTATAGCACCTTTAATTCGTTTAATGACCTGGTTATTAACAGGTACTTTTTGAACGATGATGGCAGCCCGGCTTCCAATTTTTTGCAGCACTCATTTATCCGCAGGCAAACAAAAAACCTGAACCTGAGGCTTGGGGCTGACTACTCAGGGCTGACGCATAAGAAACGTTAAAAACGGGAGGTGTTGCCAACAAAATGTTGATAAAGAGGTGATAAGTTTAAGGGTTGCGGTTGTCAAAAAGGCTTTCAAGTTTTTTTCTTTGTAAAAAAGAATATGCCCACATCCCTTCACGATCATTTCAGATGGATACCCGATCCACGCACGGGCAATAATAAGAAGCATAATTTACTGGAAGTAATCATTTTATCGGTCTTGGCAGTGTTATGTGG
>NZ_JBFUIA010000076.1:0-3440 GCF_056402115.1 Mucilaginibacter sp. P4_C11
AAATAAGGCTGTTTAGCCATTCTTTATAAGTTTAATTATAGCATAATCGAAAAGAGGCTTAAATGGGTTTAATTATCTATTTAAGCCTTTTTTATTACCTGTTTTAACCTATTTCCCGGTTAATGAGAATAGATGCAGCCGGAAGGGATTTTATATACAAACAGGAAGGGGTAAGGTTAAAAGCCTATTATGATGTAGCCGAAGTTGCTACAATCGGGGTAGGTATGACTTATTACCCGGCAACAGGAAAGAACGTTAAAATTGGTGATACCATCAGTTTAGAACAGTGCGATTCAATGTTTACCGCTCTGGTAAAAAGCTATGAAGAAGCCGTTACCGCTGCCGTTAAAGTACCCCTAAATCAATCCCAATTTAATGCTCTGGTAAGTTTTACCTACAATGTCGGTATCGGCAACGCCACCAAAGGCTTTTTAGGTTCAACCCTTCTTAAACGGATTAATGCCAAAGCTTCACCAGACCTTATCAAGGCAGCTTTTTTAATGTGGATTAAAGCCGGGGGCAAAGTGGTTGCCGACCTGAAAACCCGTAGGACAATTGAAGCTGATTTGTTCATTAAACCACTAAATACTGAACATAACTAATGAAACCAATTTACACCATCATCACTGTTTTGCAAACCTCTTTTTCTGCACTGTTCAAATTCATTGCCGCCAACATCTGGAAACTGATAATTTTTACTTTCTGTACTTACCTGTTACCGACTTATGAGATGATAGCGGTTACTATTTTCTTACTGATAGCCGATATGATTACAGGTATCTGGAAATCAATAAAGACCGATGTTCCGGTGACCGCCAAAAAGATAGGAATAACCACTGAAAAGATGTTTGCTTATATGTTGGGTATCATTTGCGCCTATGTAGTACAGCACAATATCACCGGGGATTTAATTAAGGTGATGCTGATTTTTACCTCACTGATTTCATTCAGGGAGTTCAAAAGTATAGTTGAAAATATTGAGGTGATAACAAATACCCAAATTTGGGGCTACATAGTAAAGCAGTTAGGTAGCTTCATTCCCACTAAAGGGCTAAAAACTGATTCAAAAGATAAGGAGACAAAAAATGAACCTAACTAAAATTTTAGAAGTACTATCAGGGGTGTTGACTGTAGTATTGGGCGTGATTAACCTAAAAAAGATTAATCTAAAAATAGCTTTAAAGTGCTGTGCCAACTAATATAGTTATTACCATATCGTTAGCATAATATCCGCTATCAGCAGTGATTTTTATACCATTATATGTTTCTCCTGAACCGCTTAAATTGACCTCGAATGATTTGTTTTTTAAAATGGTTATCAGTTGAGACGAAAGTTTTTTTTGATTACTTACTTCTGATACGTAGAATAAAATTCGATTATTTTTGATTTTATTAATTTTTCTCAACAACGTAATGGTGTCTATAATGTTTTTAGCTTCATCCTCAGTTAAAGATTTCTCAGTAGACACGTTTACATCTCCATTTACACCATTATTAGTTCCATTTACGGTATGATTTCCATTACCCCTTATTTCAATTTTTTTTAAAGGAATTGGTTTATATCTAATTGGCGTTTTAATGGTTGATTTATTGACATTGTTTTTTTGATTGATTTCTGTTTTTGATATTGCCAATTGATTTTTTGAAGATGTTTCCTTTTTCTTATCAAAGAAATTTAATGAAACGCCCAAAAACGTTAAGATTGTGGCAATAGTTGCAAGTACACCTAACACCTGTACCCACGATTTTTGCCACCATTTTTCAGGAGGTGTGGGGCTGCTACCATTGTTAAAATTTACGGTGTGAGCTGTTATACCCCCGGTTTGCTTACTGCTACTTATCGTATTGATGTTCCCACTTTTTTCCGGCGTTGGATTGGGTTTATTTTTCTTTCTCATTATACTCAAAGATAAAAATTTTCAACACCTCTTTCTGTGGCTAATATTATTAGTAATATTGTGCTATGCCTTCAATGTTTGAAACCGTACAAAGGGAATTAGTTGTTTTAGCTGACAAAGCCAGGAGCACGGGGTGTTGGTTTTATTGTAAACGAAACAATGATTGGTTAACGCCCGAAGAATTTGAAGCGTTAGGAAAAGGCGACCTAATATTGTATGGTGAAAATTGCAGAACCGTTATTACCGATTATCAAATGGTTGACCCTAAATATGGTATTAAAAGTCGAATGAAAACGCTGAATGATGCAACCGCCGACCTCGAAAAGTTTACTGAAAGGGTAACCACATATTTTAACTTTATTGCTAAAGATAAAAACGACAATCGAGACTTAATGTATAAAAAACCTCTTAGATGACCGAAGAAACTTACATTGAAAAAGTTAAAGTATACCTTTCACAGGAATTGCCAGAACCTTATAACAGGCTAATAACCATTAAAAATTTAACAATATTCGTAGTGATACCTGATAGCGTTAAATTTATTGATGGTTATAAACTGCTTCATCCTTTAATTGAAACCAGTATCAATAGGATAAGAAACCGGGAGTACGATTTAAATTTTACAATCTGGTCACCTAATCAGTTAAGAGATTTTAAAATATATAAATAGCTTATTAGTTGTTTTTTTCTACGAACTTTTGAATTCTTAAAGTATAATCATCCTTCTGCATCGGATTTAATTCAAAAGCGGATGATAACGATGAAAGAGGTGTTTTCAGTCTGCACTTATAAAAGCTACTAAGCTTTTCTTTAAAAAGGCTTTTTAGGTCGGTAGATAGATTTGAAATGCTGATTCGTTTTTGAATTAAATTAAAAGTGTCTACAAATAGCATTATTTGATTTGATTCGTACCAACTTTTAAAGGTCATTTCATCAAGATATTCAAAATTAAATTCATACCTATATTGCCTACAAAAGTCATTTAGCCCTTCGATACCTGTTAGCTTTCTTTCTATTTTTTCTACTTTTCCATTATTAGGGCGTTCAGTTGTTTCCTTTGTATAAAAGCTGTTCAATTCATTTTCCAATTGATTTATTAATAGAAAAATTATATCACTTTCATTTTTTAGTTGCTGTTCTTTGTTTGAATCTGTTTGTCTTGTTAGTGCTAAGTAAAGTAATACAGATGAGAATATTCCAATTAAAGGTGCGGTGATACCACCGATAACAGTACCAATATTTGATTTTGAAGCAGAACTTAAATTGAAAATTTCACTAAAAGATGGTTGAGTAAGAAGTATTACAGACGCAAAACAACCCACTATTAATGATGCAATGAGCAGGATAATTAAGCGATTTGATTTATTCATAATGATAAGATTTGACCGTACTAATCTACAATTTTGTGAGCTTATTCAATTTTAAAAAGGGTATGTCATGGCATACCCTTTTTAAATCTTTGCTAAAATCTTTTGTTTTCAGACGGTTTAATGATTTTCTTATTCAATCTTTCCTTTACATACGCTATGGTTACATTGGGGT
>NZ_JBFUIA010000077.1:0-3404 GCF_056402115.1 Mucilaginibacter sp. P4_C11
GGCAACTTGAATATACATCGCGGCTTATCTCCTGCGCATAGAAAAGAGTTTATTCTATGGTACTTGTTCCTCAAGAATAAACAAAATGGCAATAGGTTTTCTTAGCCATATTTGAACTCTACCATGAATAAAAAAAGCCGGACTTTCGTCCGGCCATGGTATCGTTCGCAAATATTATTGCTGGCAGGTTGCACCTCTGCAGAGCCTGGGTACTCTTATATCTGCATTTGCTATATACTGCTTTTTTTARCTAATTCCACCAACTATTTTTGGCATCATTACCCCTTAAATAAAATGTGGGGTATATATACAGGTATGAAACCTTATTATGTAGGCGCCTATGGATTTATTATCTGGAGAAAAGACCTGCAAAAATTTAAAAGTGAGCTAATTTACATAGGCAATTTGAAAATTCTTGATAATATCGACAAAAATGGTAATGGTGGTGTTAATGCGAGTAGTTGGCCTTTTCTACAGAGTTTTTTTAACGACCAAATAAAAGTAACGCTGAATGGCAGAGGGCAAAAAACGTTTAAAGTAACATCGATATTATCTGAATAGTTTGTTTTTGTAGATTGAAAAGTGTTTGATTGCTGTTAAAGTCAAGAAAAAATGCCACCAATTCCTGAAATTGGTGGCATTATAAAAAAGATGAATTCGTGTTTAATTCGCTTAATTCGTGTTTATTTAAGAAACAATAGCTCCCTGAATTTAGGTAACGGCCACATGCCATCATCTACCAGCTGCTCCAGTTTATCAACCCGGTAACGGATAGGGGCGAAGAATGATTTTACCTTTTCATCGTAGTCAATAGCACGCTGGCGAATGTCTTCAACGGCGTTGGCTGTTTTACGGGCGTCAACCATTTGGTCAACGTTGGTTTTAATGAAGTTAACGTGGTCAGAAATTTTGGTGATCAGGTCAAGCTGGGCTTCGTAGGTTGCTGGTGCAAGTCCTAAATCTTTTAAGCCTTTTACATTGTTTATCAGTTTGGTTTGATAAGCTATCGCAGCCGGGATAATTACGTTTTGCACCAATTCGCCCATTACACGGGCTTCAATCTGTAGCTTTTTGTAAAAGCTATCTAATAATATCTCGTGGCGTGCATGTGCTTCACGGGGACTAAATACACCTGTTTCGGCAAACAGGATTTCGGCCTTTTCGGATAAGAACGCGTCCAGTGCTTTTGGCGTGGTTTTAATATTGGCCAAACCACGGCGTTCGGCTTCTTTTTCCCACTCTTCGCTATAACCATTACCCTCAAAACGGATGTTTTTTGACTCCTTGATGTATTTTTTGATAACAATCAATAAAGCAAGGTCTTTCTTTTCGCCTTTTTTTATCAGTTTATCTACATCGTATTTGAATTTCCTAAGCTGCTCGGCAACAATCAGGTTAAGGATCGTCATTGGGCTGGCCGAATTGGCCGACGAGCCTACCGCTCTCAATTCAAATTTGTTACCGGTAAATGCGAAGGGCGAAGTACGGTTACGGTCGGTGTTATCGGGCAGTATCTGCGGTATTTTAGGAATGCCCTGCCATAACAGGTTATCCTCTTTTATTTTTTTGCTGATGCGCGATGTCTCTATTTCATCCAGCACATCATTTAGCTGGCTGCCCAGGAAAATAGATATAATAGCCGGAGGGGCCTCATTGGCGCCCAAACGGTGATCGTTATTTACCGATGCGATGGACGCCCTTAACAAGTCGGCATGTTCATGAACCGCTTTAATGGTATTTACAAAAAAGGTAAGGAACATCAGGTTGTTCTTAGGCGTTTTGCCCGGCGACAACAGGTTTTTACCCGTATTGGTAATTAACGACCAGTTATTATGCTTACCCGATCCGTTTATACCGGCGTACGGTTTTTCGTGCAGTAATACCTTAAAGTTATGACGGCGGGCCACACGGTCCATCAAATCCATCAGGAGCTGGTTGTGGTCAATGGCCAGGTTTATTTCTTCATAAATTGGGGCGCATTCAAATTGCGATGGTGCAACCTCATTATGGCGTGTTTTTAATGGTATACCTAATAATAAGGCCTCGGCCTCCATATCCTGCATGTAAGCATACACCCGCTCGGGGATAGAACCGAAGTAATGGTCTTCCAGTTGCTGGTTTTTGGCAGATATATGGCCAAAAAGGGTACGGCCGGTTAAATAAAGATCGGGGCGGGCGTTAAATAAGGCAATATCAACTAAAAAGTATTCCTGCTCTAAGCCCAATGATGCATTTACCTTCTCGATACCCTTGTCAAAATAATGGCAAACGTCAACCGCGGCTTTATCAAGCACACTTAATGCCTTTAATAAAGGTACCTTATAATCCAACGCCTCGCCGGTATAGGATACAAATACAGTAGGTATACATAAGGTACGCGCCATTAAAAAGGCGGGCGATGACGGATCCCATGCGGTATAACCGCGGGCTTCAAAAGTATTACGGATACCACCACTCGGGAAGCTGGAAGCATCGGGCTCCTGTTGCGATAACGCATCGCCGCTAAAACGCTCAATTGCGCCGCCATCGGCAGTTGATTCAAAAAAAGCGTCGTGTTTTTCGGCAGTTGTGCCGGTAAGCGGCTGAAACCAGTGTGTATAATGGGTGGCTCCTTTACCCAGCGCCCATGATTTCATCGCCGAAGCTATCTGTTCGGCCAGGTCGCGCGGGATAGGCTCGCCTTTTTCAATGGAATTAACTATACCCTGGTACGCTTCTGTCGAAAGGTATTCCTTCATTTTCTTTTTATCGAAAACATTGGCGCCAAAATATTCTGAGATTTTGGCTGCAGGCGGTTTCACCTCGGGGATAGTTCTGCTTAGAACGTCCTGAAGTGCTTTAAATCGGATGTTAGGCATTTATATATAGGTTTATATACGGTTTTAAATAAAGACAAATTCAAAAATAGAACTATCCTTTAAAATATGCACCAAAATTTAACGAAATAAAATGATTTGAACTGCTATTAAGTTATCAAAATGCTAAATATTTTGAAGGTTAGTGCAGGGATTAGGGAAAATATGAGGCTAAAATTTGCTTTTTATGTTATTTTTTTTCGATTTTTTTGCCAAAACATCGTGTTTTTACTGTTTTATGTAGTAAAATTCCTTTTTTATAATTCTAAATCTGTTTTATCGGTATTTATTGCTTTTTGCTGTTGAAAATTCATTAAAATTTAACCTCTTTTTTAGTTTTGAATTGCGATTATGATAATTTTTATATTTTTTATCATGTTTTTTTTGTTAAAAATTTGTTATTGTTAAAATAACTACCTAATTTCATGAAATAATTTACATAAACCCTATAAATATTATATTTTTTATAAAAAAGTGTAGTGTTTATTGGTCAAAACCTAAAGAGTGCTTTTTTACGGTTGTTTTTTGAAGAATTAATGCCTTGCAATC
>NZ_JBFUIA010000078.1:0-3012 GCF_056402115.1 Mucilaginibacter sp. P4_C11
AATCAAACCCTTAAAAACGGTGATACTACCGCAGCCATTAGTTTCACAGGTACCGGCAATACCTTTACCTGGGTTAATAATACTCCGGGCATTGGTTTGGCCGCAAGCGGTACCGGGGATATCGCCGCATTTACTGCTGTAAATGCAAGCTTCAGCCCGGTAACTGCAACTATTACAGTTACCCCCCAGGTAGCGCCTCTTGCATATGTGGCAAATGGGGAGGAGGATAATACGGTCTCGGTAATCAATACAATAACCAATAAGGTAATTGCAACTATTCCTGTGGGCGCAACTCCTTATAATGTTGCGGTAAGCCCGGATAACAGCAAGGTTTACGTAGCAAATAACCATTCAAATTCCGTTTCGGTAATTAATACGACAACTAATACGGTTTCAGCCACTATTGATCTGCATGTTATAACGCAACCTGCCGCTATCACGGTAAGTCCCGACGGCAGCAAGGTATATGTGGGATATTCAGGCGGCAACACGGTTACGGTTATCAACGCTGTAACCAACGCTATAACTGCTACAATAACATTAACCGGCTATACAAGTGGTTTAGCCTTAAGTCCGGATGGCAGCCGTTTGTATGTGACTGATGCGGGCGGTATCTCAAATGCTATACGTATTATTAATACCGCAACCAATGCCGTTATAGACAGCATTAAGGCGGTTAAGGCACAAGCGATAATTTTAAGCCCGGATGGCAGTAAAATCTATGCACTAAATTATCATTCAAATGCTGTTTCCGTGATCGATGCCACAACCAATGTTGTTACAACTACTATCCCGGTAGGGGAAAGTCCCTGGGGTGTAGCACTAAGCCCGGATGGCAGCGTGTTGTATGTTACCAATAGTTATTCAGATAATATTTCCGTCATCAATACGGCAACCAATGTTGTTACAGCTACTTTTCCCGCCGGTTCAAATCCTTTTGGCATATCGGTAACCCAGGACGGCCGATTTTTGTATGTGGAGAGTCCAGGTAACAACAATGTATTAGTAATTAACGCTGCTACCCACGCAACTGTAGCTACAATTCCTGTAGGTGCGGAACCCATGTCGTACGGCAATTTCATTACTGGTGGTACAAGCTGCGCCGGCGCGCCGGTTACTTTTACTATTACGGTAAATCCAACACCGCCTGGCATCCAGGTGGGTACCAGAGTCGGCAATATTTCTGCTTGTTTAGGTACAGCTTCATTAAACACGCAACGGTTTATAGTTACCGCCAATGGTTTAACTGACAATATCACCGCTACAGCCCCAACGAACTTTGAGGTATCACTTGCAGTTGGCAGCGGGTATGGCGGCAGTGTAACGCTCACACAATCGGGTGGTGTGGTTAGCAGCACAGTAGTTTATGTGCGGTCGGTTTCTTCTGCACCTGTAGGTACCATGTCGGGCAATGTTGTGCTGTCCACTACTGGATTTACCAGCCAAACCGTGGCCGTAACCGGCACTATAAAAGCGTTACCTGTTATAGCCCCGGTACCCAACCAAACCGTTGCAAGCGGGTCCACTGCAGCCGCTGTTATTTTTAGTGAAGGAAGCAATAGTTTCAGTTGGGTTAATAATACACCAGGTATCGGTTTAGCAGCAAGCGGCACCGGCGATATCGCCTCCTTTACTGCCGTAAACTCAGGCACCAGCCCGGTTACGGCTACCATCACTGCCACTCCTGTACCCATAGGATTTGCATATATAGCCAGTGAAGTCGATAACAACGTATCAGTGATAAACACCACAACCAATACGGTAGTGGCTACCATTCCTGTTGTGGGTGTTGACCCACGCTGTATTGCAGTTAGCCCGGATGGCGCAAGGGTGTATGTGGGAAGTTATTATCCTGGAAATATTTCGGTGATCGATGCAGCAAATAATACAATAGTGGCCACCATCGGTAATATTCCTAATTGTGAACGTTTAGTAGTAAGTCCGGATGGCGACATCTTGTATGCCACCTATTATAATCGGGATGGAGCCGGCGGTGTAGCAGCAATTAGTACTGCTACAAATGAGGTAATATCCGATTATGCTGCAGGTGACTATCCTAATGGGGTAGCGATAAGCCCAGATGGCAGCCGGCTATATGTTTCAAGTCTTCAGCCGGGGGTTATTACAGTAAATAATACTTTAACTAAAGCAGTAATAGCAACTATCCAGGTAGGCTCGGACCCGTTTGCAATATCAATTAGCCCGGATGGCAGCAGGTTGTACGTAGCAAATTCTGATAAGGTTTCAGTAATCAATACCTCAACCAATGAAGTGGTATCTACTATTACATCCGGTTTAAATTCACGTTATAGCGCACTGGTAAATTCTACCGGAGACCTGGTATATCTTACAAACGGTAGTACCGTAGCTGTAATCAGTACCGCATTAAATAAAGTAGTACGAACAATTTACGTAGATCGTGGAGATCCTAGTGGACTGTCGCTAAGCCCTGACGGCAGCAAATTGTATGTTGTAAATTTCACTCCAGGTACTGTATCTGTTATCGATGTTGCAACAAGTACTATTGTGGCTACAGTTTCCGTAGACCTACAGGCAAGCTCTTTTGGCAATTTTGTTACAGCCGGTGCAGGCTGTGCAGGCGCACCTATCACCTTCACCATCACCGTAAACCCATCCAATAATCCTTCGCTAAGTTCATTAACCATGAACCCGGGTTCTCCGCTGATCCTGGCAAGTTCAGCAGTTGGTACAGTAAATTATACCACCGGGGTCGACGCAACAACCAGTAGCGTAACGCTTACCCCAACAGCAACATATCCAAATAGCACTATTACAATAAACGGTGTACCGGTAACCAGCGGTACAGCATCGGCTCCCATACCGCTTAATAGCGGCCCCACTTTAATAACTACCGTGGTAACTGCGCCGGATGGCATTGCTACAAAAACCTATACCGTAACGGTAAACAAAACGGGGTCAAACAGCGGCGCGTTAAGCACGTTGATCCTGAGCCCGGCTTCTCCGCTGCTGCTGACAAGCGCCACCGTAAGC
>NZ_JBFUIA010000079.1:0-2321 GCF_056402115.1 Mucilaginibacter sp. P4_C11
ACATTATGGAAGAAAAATGAAGCTTTCAAAATTGATAAAGCTACAACACAAAATATATCTGGAGAAAAGGAGACGGAGCCTTCTTTCGCTTAGCCCAAAGGGCTAAAATAAGTAGCCCGGCAAAAGCCAGGCTACACAAGATAGTCATCCGTCGAATGATCGCCGTATGCCTTCTTTCGCAAAGGCAAAGTTAAATGAAAATATTATCGAAATAAACTTGTTTTTAATGACAGTACCTTGCGGCAGCGACAAATGCTTGCGATAGCTGAGGCGGCAGCGGAAAACACTTGCGGTAGCTTGGGAAAGTAAGTTATCCGGGCATGTTTTATTACTGGACGCTGTTTTAACTGTACAGTTAATTGTATGATAGGAGCCGTATGAAGTGAGAGCTTCACGTACGGTTCTGCGAGAGGCTTGGGCTGAAACGCCCTTGCCTACTTGACTGCGAACTACGGTATACAAAAACACCCGGATGAAAATTAAACATCCGGGTGTTGTGTATGGCCTTTATGTAATTCAAGTCACAAGTCAGCCGCCCACATTCTCCTCCACAAGCGCTAAGGGGGAGGGGGCGCCAGCTTGGGGAAAATATTTCGCGGTACCCGAGCCAATTATCAAACAGCAGCAATTACAGCAATACTCCACCTTTTTCCCTCCTTGGAATACAGGCTGAAGGTGTAGGGGTCATCCCACTTGCATTTACTATAGTATATGAACTCTCCATGGTAAGGCTCAATGTTTATAAGAGTCTCCTCTTTTAAAACGACTCCATCTTTGTCTGCTATGACGCCTATAGCTTTAAAGCTTTCAAGGTCCCAAATGCAGTGAATTGATCCAATAAATTGTCTCGTTGGGGACTTAAAATCTTTGTCTTTTACTTTGAACCGGTAGTCGAGGCAACTTTCGATGCATTGGTTAAATGCTTTGGTTAGCGCTTCTTTATCCCATTGATATTGGGTAGCTAAGTGCAGCATCGAATCGTACAAGAGACCAAGCAACGCCTGTTTTTTTCTTCCCTTGTCAAGGCCGAGAAAACTCGTTATATCGAAATACCGGATAATTATAGCCACGTCTGCAAAGGATCCCGACAGCTGATAGTCGGTCTCTATCAACGCAGGGTCGTCGGAGACTTGAACAATAACTTTTTGCCATTGCCCGGTCTCGTATTTCCCCAGGTAATACCAATATTGCTCCTGCACGCACCAAGCGTATTTGTTCAATATTGAGAGTGGATGTTTGTAGACGGTATTAATTGCTATTTCTTTGAGTTTCATATGTTATGGCCTTATTTGCCTCGAGGGTTTTCGCCCATCATTGTTATCTTTAAAATTCGTTACTTGATCTTTCTCCCATTGTGTAGATTCTTTCCGGTTTTTAAACCAGGCTATTACCCGTCCATCAATGTTAGGGTCGTTAGCATACTTAGTTTTGAGCTTTTGGCGTATGCGGGGCGATTGGGTGGTACCGGTATGATCCTGTTTTGTCTTCTGTCCGCTTATGCCGTACTCCATTATTTCCCCTGTAGTCTTGTCGTATATTTCGTATCCGTGTTGCGGTTTTTGACTTGCATGAGAATTGCCATTGGGTTCCTTTTGAGGTGTTTGATCACTTGAAGGTTGAGCACTCGAAGCATTCAAAACCCCATTTCCACTTAGAAGCCCGACAACTGCATTCTTCGATGTAAAGGCACCATGACCAGCTAAAGCAATGGATGGCGCTTCAATAGCCAAAGACGCTCCAAAAGTCTCAGGTGCACCTACAACTCCTGCCACAGCTCCGGTACCTCCAGACCCCATTTCACTCAAACCTTGCCCAAATGCCACAACATGGCCAAGCTTTTCTCCAAATGCACCTACTGAAGAATTGCCATATTGAGCCGGTGGCAAATTGCCTGTAGTTATATCAGAAAGATATGCATGAACTGCTCCTGCCGCTAAATCCACCACATCACTAAACCCACCGCAGCAAGGAACCCTTCCGTCAGGGTCTGTCAATCTAATAGGGTCATCAAATACATATCCGTAAGGCGATGTACTTTCCTGACCTGCTTCAACCAGCGGATCCACTACTCCCCACCTCCCAATCACCGGATCATAGAACCTTGCACCGTAATCGTAAAGTCCCGTTTCCTCCTGTAACTCCTTATGATTATAAAGGTACTGATTTTTTGGACTTGGCGTAGTACCTTGTAAACTTTGTATGGCATACCCAAAAGCATAATAATCGCTCCGTTGCGAGTTCAGCGGCGTCATCTGGGTAGCGTCTGATGCGTTCCAGGTTGTGGTAATCCTGGTATCACCCAAATGATCCTTTAAATCATA
>NZ_JBFUIA010000080.1:0-1807 GCF_056402115.1 Mucilaginibacter sp. P4_C11
CTTCTTATACGGCCTTTTCTCATAGTCTTATACAGGATGATAGAACATTTGTCTATCTCCTTAAGTACTGTTCTGGCTTGGTAAAAAGAAACTAAAGGCAGGTTTATCTTGCGGCCGACATCCGCGATGCGGTGTCTGTAGGCTCCCGTCAAAGTGCTGCCCTTAGTCCTGTTTATTAATATTTACAAAGATATGAGCCTCTTGGCTTGTGCGTCCGCTGATAGGGAAACACCCTGCTAAGTAATAGATATGCAAATCCCGGATGTCTTTTTTTCACCAGGGGGTATGATAATAACGCGATATGTAATGGATTGACGACAGGTGTAGTTGATCGTCATGAAGGCATGGCGTATACTTAGCATACGGGTCACAAGGGAGGCCCTCATATCTTTGTAAATATTAATAAACAGGACTAAGGGCAGCACTTTGACGGGAGCCTACAGACACCGCATCGCGGATGTCGGCCGCAAGATAAACCTGCCTTTAGTTTCTTTTTACCAAGCCAGAACAGTACTTAAGGAGATAGACAAATGTTCTATCATCCTGTATAAGACTATGAGAAAAGGCCGTATAAGAAGTTCCTGTTAGTGTTTTACTTTTTAACAAAATCGCTTATGTTAAAGTATTCTCTTGGCATCGATATTTCCCAAAAGGATTTCCATGCCTGTCTCTCCGTTATTGATGCCAGTCAACAAGTAAAAGTAAAAGCCAGCCGCAAGTTTTCCAATCAGGCAACAGGGTTTAAGGAATTGCTATTGTGGATGGGGAATCACAGAAAAGAGTTAAATGTACCGCTCATTATTGTGATGGAGGCTACAGGGGTTTATTATGAATCCTGTGCCATGTACCTTTTTAAGGCTGGATTCGAGGTTGCTGTGGTATTACCCAATAAGGCAAAGAAATATATGCAGGCCTTGGGCCTTAAAACTAAGAATGACAAGATAGATGCCACAGGCCTTGCCCGTATGGGTGCCGAACAATGCCTGGAGTTGTGGCAACCCATGGATGAGTTTTTTTATACGCTGCGTGCACTTACCCGTCACCACCAAAGTCTTCAGGAAGTAAAGACCAATATAAGTAATCAGTTGCATGCTGATGAACACAGTATTTACAGCAATAAAAAGGTAATGAAGCAACTCAAAAAACTGATTTCAACTATAGAAAAAGAAATGTTGGAGATGAAACAGGAAATAGACAAGCAGCTTTACAGTAATCCGGAAATCGCTGAAAAGGTAAAACATATAACAGATATAAAAGGACTTGGTAATATAACCGTAGCAACAATCCTTGCAGAAACCAATGGCTTTACTTTATTCAGATCTATCAGTCAATTGGTGAGTTTCTCTGGTTACGATGTAGTAGAAAATCAGTCGGGCAAGCACACCGGCAAAACCAGGATCTCTAAAAAGGGCAATAGTCATATTCGCAGGGCATTACACTTGCCTGCGTTTAATATGATCCGTTATGATGTTGGCAATTTCAGGATCTTTTTTGATCGTATTCTTAACCGGCATGGTCAGAAAATGAAAGCATATGTTGCAGTACAAAAGAAATTGTTAGTGCTTATTTATACATTATGGAAGAAAAATGAAGCTTTCAAAATTGATAAAGCTACAACACAAAATATATCTGGAGAAAAGGAGACGGAGCCTTCTTTCGCTTAGCCCAAAGGGCTAAAATAAGTAGCCCGGCAAAAGCCAGGCTACACAAGATAGTCATCCGTCGAATGATCGCCGTATGCCTTCTTTCGCAAAGGCAAAGTTAAATGAAAATATTATCGAAATAAACTTGTTTTTAATGACAGTAC
>NZ_JBFUIA010000081.1:0-1770 GCF_056402115.1 Mucilaginibacter sp. P4_C11
GCCTTTTCTCATAGTCTTATACAGGATGATAGAACATTTGTCTATCTCCTTAAGTACTGTTCTGGCTTGGTAAAAAGAAACTAAAGGCAGGTTTATCTTGCGGCCGACATCCGCGATGCGGTGTCTGTAGGCTCCCGTCAAAGTGCTGCCCTTAGTCCTGTTTATTAATATTTACAAAGATATGAGTCTCCAGGCTTGTGGCCCGCTGACAGGTAAATGCCATGCTAAGTAATAAATATGCAACACCCGGATGTTTAATTCATCCGGGTGTTTTTGTATACCCGCAGCTCGCGTAAAGGATAGCAACGGGTACCGGCCTGTGGCTAACGCCTCGCGCAGTATGAGTGGATAGCCTGACCCTGCTTCTACCGGCAGGGGTACGCCATGATTTAAGTCAAAAGTCAAACCATCCGTACGTTTACACAGCATTACCTGGGCGGCTCATCGGCACTGAGCCAGTACAACTATGACGATGTGCAGCCCGTTTACAATTTTGTAAAGCAACCAATATCGGTAGTACGCTACCACAATGTAAAGAACAGCGGGGGTACGGCTGCTACACTTTCGCTTACTTCGACTGACGTGTATACGTATGACCACATGGGCCGTAAGCTGAAATCGTACAATACCTTGAAAGACGGTGCCAACGCCGCCCAGGCACAGGTACTGGTTGCGCAAAGCAATTACAACGAACTTGGCCAGTTGAAGCAAAAGGGCCTGCATTCATTGAACGGAACCAGTTTTTTGCAGAATGTGGACTACCGGTATAATGCACGGGGATGGCTTACCAATATCAATAATGGAAGCCTGACCAACGACCCGCTGACCAGTACCGACCTGAACGACCAGTTCGGCATGGATTTAAAGTATGACGATGCGGCAACGCCTCAGTATAATGGCAACATCGGCAGKGTGAAGACCCTGACCGGGGCATTATCGGGGGCCACCCTGCCTGCGCTCACCTATAACTATACTTACGATAAGCTGAACAGRCTAACGGATGCGATATCGACCACTTCGGCAGCAAACGACGGTTTTTACAGTGAAACCCTGGTATATGACAATATGGGCAATATCCAGACGCTGAAACGTTATGACAAAAACGGAGCAGCAGCGCAATTGATAGACAACCTGAATTATATCTATGTAAGTGGTAATAAGGTTGACAGGATTGATGATGCCGGTACCACAGCAGGGTTTAACAATGCGGTAAGCCAGGCGGGCGAGTACACTTATGACGGCAATGGCAGCCAGCTTACCGACCTGAACCGTGGGCTTACGCAGGCGTATAATATGCTGAATCTGCCGCAAACGGTAACCAAATCAGGGATATCAATAGCCTATATTTATGATGCCACAGGCCGAAAACTCAGGAAACTATCAACGAATAGCGGCATAACCACTGTTACAGAATACATCGCTGGCATCCAGTATCAATATTCTACCGCAACCCCGGTGCTTGATTTTATCTCGACAGAAGAAGGCCGGGCGCGGAAAAGCGGATCCGTATACAAGTACGAGTATGATTTAAAGGATCATTTGGGTGATACCAGGATTACCACAACCTGGAACGCATCAGACGCTACCCAGATGACGCCGCTGAACTCGCAACGGAGCGATTATTATGCTTTTGGGTATGCCATACAAAGTTTACAAGGTACTACGCCAAGTCCAAAAAATCAGTACCTTTATAATCATAAGGAGTTACAGGAGGAAACGGGACTTTACGATTACGGTGCAAGGTTCTATGATCCGGTGATTGGGAGGTGG
>NZ_JBFUIA010000082.1:0-1415 GCF_056402115.1 Mucilaginibacter sp. P4_C11
GGGGATTGTTGTGGAACCGGTTGCATTAAGTGTTATTGGGTCGGATGTAACCCCGCTGGCTACCGGATTGCCCTCAACCCGTATCACTGCATTCGGGTCTAAAGTTGTTACTACAACGCCAACAGTAGCTGTAGTAACCGATACCGAGGTTTGGTAATTTATATTACTGGTACCCGTTGTTACCGACAATGGACTTGACGGGCTTAATGCCAATGAACTTATTGAAGTATTACTTGATCCGTTTTTGTACACGGTAATGGAATATGTACGAATAGTGGCACCATCTTCAGCTGTTACAGAAACATGAACGGTGGTAGCTCCGGTTGCGTTCAGCGTTATCGGTGCTGATGCATTGCCGCTCAACACCASATTGYCCTCAAYCCTTATTACMGCGTTTGGATCTGCACTTGCAGCCGTAACACTTATGCTGGATGTTGAGGCCAATACCGAAGTTTGGTAATTTACCGTACTGCTGCCTGTTATAACAGTCAGCGTAGAAGCCGGGCTTACACTTAATGAACTCAAAGCGGGGTTACTTGATCCGTTTTTATACACAACGATAGAATAGGTACGAATGGTGACACCATCCTCGGCTGTTACAGAAACATGAATAGTAGTAGTTCCGGTAGCATTCAGCGTTACTGGATCAGATGTACTACCGCTTGACACAATATTACCTTCGACCCGTATCACCGCGTTAGGATCTGACGCTATAGCCTTAACATTTATACTGGTTGTGRCTGCAGAGACCGTAGTTTGATAATTTATGGTACTGCTGCCTGTTGTAGTTGTCAGCGTTGACACGGGACTTAAATTTAGGGAAGTAAGCAAGGCATTACTTGCCCCGTTTTTATTTACAACAATGGAATAAGTGCGGACACTGACACCATCCTCGGCTGTTATTGATACATGGATTGTTGTRGAACCGGTTGCATTCAGTGTTATTGGGTCGGATGTAACCCCGCTGGCTACCGGATTGCCCTCAACCCGTATCACTGCATTCGGGTCTAAAGTCGTTACTACAACGCCAACAGTAGCTGTAGTAACCGATACCGAGGTTTGGTAATTTATATTACTGGTACCCGTTGTTACCGACAATGGACTTGACGGGCTTAATGCCAATGAACTTATTGAAGTATTACTTGATCCGTTTTTGTACACGGTAATGGAATATGTACGAATAGTGGCACCATCTTCGGCTGTTACAGAAACATGAACGGTGGTAGCTCCGGTTGCGTTCAGCGTTATCGGTGCTGATGCATTGCCGCTCAACACCACATTGTCCTCAATCCTTATTACAGCGTTTGGATCTGCACTTGCAGCCGTAACACTTATGCTGGATGTTGAGGCCAATACCGAAGTTTGGTAATTTACCGTACTGCTGCCTGTTATAACAGTCAGCGTAGAAGCCGGGC
>NZ_JBFUIA010000083.1:0-1345 GCF_056402115.1 Mucilaginibacter sp. P4_C11
CGGGTCTGTAAAATAAACTGTGTCAGGCCCTGCCGGCCCATGGGCCGGCAGGGCCTGATTGCTACATCAAATCTAATATCATTCTCCCAGGAAACCAAATGGCCAGCTTCTGGGCCGTTGTCGCCCAATTAGCAAGTGGCATCGTCCATTTTTGTTTAATGTTGTTATGAGCCAGATAGATCAGTTTTAACAGAGCCATATCGGAAGTGAAACCACCTTTGGTTTTGGTTACTTTTCTGACTTGCCGGTGAAACCCTTCGATGGTATTGGTGGTGTAGATCAGTTTACGAATAGTGGTGTCATACTGAAAATACGTGGTCAGCTTCGACCAGTTATTGCGCCAGGATTCCAATACCTTTTCATATTTCTTACCCCACTTTTCTTCCAGCTGATCTAAACGAAGTTCTGCCAGTTCGAGTGTTTCTGCCTGGTACACCGGCTTAAGATCTTTCATGAATACCTTCTGATCTTTAGAAGCCACATACTTCAGGCTATTACGGATCTGGTGGACGATGCAGGTCTGGATTTCTGTTTGAGGAAATACCGTATTTATAGCCTGTGGGAATCCATTGAGGTTATCAATGCAAGCAATCAGGATGTCTTTTACACCCCGGTTCTGAAGGTCGGTCAACACACTTAACCAAAAGTTAGCGCCTTCGCTTTGAGATACATACATTCCTAACAATTCCTTGTGCCCATGACGGTCAATACCAAGAATGTTATAAACAGCATGCGATACCATGCGGTGTTCCTCTTTAACCTTGTAGTGCATCGCATCCAGCCAAACAATCGTGTAAAGCTCATCCAGTGGCCTTGATTGCCATTCTTTTACTTCAGGGACAATCCTATCTGTTATAGCAGATAAAGTGCTGTGACTGATGTCTGTATCATACATATCTTTGATATGCTTTGATATGTCGCGAAAGCTCATGCCCAGTCCATACATACCGATGATCTTGGATTCAAGGCTTTCTGCCAATATCGTTTCCCGTTTACGGATTAGTTCCGGCTCAAAACTGGAATTGCGGTCACGAGGGGTAATGATCGATATGGTGCCATCAGAGGTACGGATATCCTTACTGGTCTTACCGTTCCTACGATTGCCTGAACTGCGTTCAGCTTCATTTAAATGGCTTTCCAATTCTGCCTCAAGAGCGGCATCAAGGAAACTTTTTAGCAACGGCGCAAACGCACCATCCTTCCCGTAAAGTGATTTGCCCGAGCGGAGTTGCTCAAGGGCATTCTTTTTCATTTGCTCGTATTCGAGCGATTCTTCTTCTCTCTTCATCTTAAACTGTGTTTTAAGTTAACGTTTAACTCTTGACACAGTTTATTTTACACCCTC
>NZ_JBFUIA010000084.1:0-1334 GCF_056402115.1 Mucilaginibacter sp. P4_C11
CCCGTCATTGCCTTTAGATTAGCTTTAACAAAATAGTATAGGTTATTATTATTGTTGAAGCTTTCTTTTTGCTTCTTTTTCTTTGTTAATAACCTTGATTTTTGTGGATAAAGTTAACAACGGTAAGGGTGCATTATCGTCATTGCCAGGCTTGAAGGCCTATGCCTCGATTGAATCCCTTACCGTTTGTTTTAAACTGTGGCATCAAATAGAAATTAGAGTTTGGAAGGCTCATTAGTAAGGTATTGATGTGGTTTAAAACCGTTAACTGTTTACTTACATAAACAGAACAAAGATATGGAATTTGAATTTTTCATCGGGATCGATGTATCCAAGAATGAACTGGATTTCTCGGTTCAGCAAGGCAAGTGCTTCCTTTTCCACAAGGAAATAATCAATGAACCGGAAGCCATAAAAGCACTTTTAAAGGAGATCAGTAAACTGGAGGGCTTTTCTTTAAGCAACGCTGTTTTTTGTATGGAGCATACCGGTATTTACAGCAATCACCTGTTATCCTGTTTGTATCAGAAGAAAGCAAACATTTGTTTGGAATCGGCTACCCAGATCAAGAAATCGCTTGGTAATCTGCGGGGTAAGAATGACAAAGTTGACTCCATGCGCATCGCTGCCTATGCTTACAAAAACCGCGATGAGCTTCGTTTATGGGCACCCAGGCGGGAAGAAGTCCAGCAGCTGGCCCATTTATCATCTACGCGTTCKAGGCTTATAAAAGCAAAGAAGATGCTCAAAACGCCTCTTAAGGAATACGGCTCTTTTGTTAAAAAGAAAGCCGCCAAACAAAATACAGATATCTGTAACAAAGCATTGAATGGTATCGAGGCCAGCCTGGAAAATGTGGAGAAATCCATAATGGTTATCATTAACGCAGACCCGGAACTGAAACGTTTGTTTACTTTAGTCACTTCTGTTGTTGGGATCGGTAAAGTCACAGCTATACAGCTAATAGTGACCACCAACGAGTTTAAAGACATTAATAACGCTAAGTCCTATGCCTGCTATGCAGGCCTGGTACCGTATCTTSAAGAGTCCGGGATATTTAAAGGAAAAGGCCGGGTATCGCATATGGCCAATAAAAAAGTAAAGACGCTTCTGCATATGGCTGCACTGGTGGCGATTCAGTATAATGATGAACTAAGGCTTTACTACGAACGAAAAGTCAAMGTCGAAAAAAAGARCAAAATGAGCGTAATTAATGCGGTCAGGAATAAACTTGTGCAGCGCATCTTCTCCTGTGTTAACCAAAACAGAAAGTATGAAAAAAATTATCTTAAATTAGTTGCATAGATCATAGAAATCGASGYACGAAGCAATCC
>NZ_JBFUIA010000085.1:0-1333 GCF_056402115.1 Mucilaginibacter sp. P4_C11
CTGTTAATCCAACTGTGAGCAGTGTAATGTTTACGCCCACGGCGCAGCAACCGGGTGCAACCATAACGGTAAATGGCGTTGCGGTAAACAGCGGTTCCACTTCTGGTGCGATAACGCTTAACAGCGGGCCTACGATTGTAACTACCGTGGTAACAGCGCCGGATGGCGTAACCACCAAAACCTACTATGTTACAGTAAACAAAGTGGGTTCAAATAATGCCCGGTTARACGCATTGGTACTAAATCCTCATTCAGCACTGGCTTTGGTAAGCGCAACACCAACTAATGTGGAGTATACAACAGTAGTAGCTGATACGGTTGGCACAGTTACCCTAACCGCCATAACAACCGACCCCAATGCCACTTTCACCATAAATGGCACTAACGCTTCGCCGGCTACAATAACGCTGAACGTGGGCGATAACCTGGTAACAACCGTGGTTACCGCCCATGATGGCGTAACCACTAAAACCTACAACATMACCATAACCAGGCCGGCCGCCCTGGTTGGAGTTGTAAATAAACATAGCCTAAGCCTGCCTGCTGTTGTAGGGAGCCTTGCAGACAACACGCAAAATGAYGGCATAACMGTTCACCAGGGTGTTTCGCCAAATGGCGATGGCATTGCCGATGTGTTTACCATTGATGGCATTACAGCTTATCCTGATAATAAATTAACCATTGTTGACCGCAGCGGCGCACCCGTATTTGAAGCAACKGGCTATGATAATACAAGTAAGGTATTTAACGGGCGATCAAATAAAACRGGCGCTATGCAGCATGCGGGTACTTATTATTACTTGCTGGAATACCGCAATAAAGGCCAGTTGAAACGTAAAACCGGCTATTTAATCATTAAATATTAATATGAGGATAACCGGCTTTTTAAGCATTGCATTTTTTTAATAGGATTTAGTTTACTGCTCAAAGCGGGCCGGGACTTTGCAACAACATAGCATCAGTTACTAAAAACAGTATTTTGTAGCATTCAGCAATCCCGCCGGAGCCATGGCATCAATTGGCCCGAAAACTATTTCGGTTATTCGTTATTTTATCGTACATTTTTAAATTTTAAAATTACTGCCTGATTCAAAACATTTTAAGTATTTTCGACTGAATATTAACTATTCCTAAATAAGGCATACCAAACAGTTAAAACACGATGTTATTTTACGGCTGTTTTGGGGTTATATCTTTTTTTAGGAACAGGGCATATCTGACCTTAGTCACTTTATAAAAAAAATTGAATCAAGCACCAGGAACCAAAAATCAAAAAAAGTACAGGTAAAAGTTGATCAACCCAGGCCGTAGGCTGCACTTATCGGTGTAAATG
>NZ_JBFUIA010000086.1:0-1239 GCF_056402115.1 Mucilaginibacter sp. P4_C11
TAAAAAAAGCAGTATATAGCAAATGCAGATATAAGAGTACCCAGGCTCTGCAGAGGTGCAACCTGCCAGCAATAATATTTGCGAACGATACCATGGCCGGACGAAAGTCCGGCTTTTTTTATTCATGGTAGAGTTCAAATATGGCTAAGAAAACCTATTGCCATTTTGTTTATTCTTGAGGAACAAGTACCATAGAATAAACTCTTTTCTATGCGCAGGAGATAAGCCGCGATGTATATTCAAGTTGCCTTTCAGATGACCAAAGAACGATTCAAGCCCATTGGTCGTTTTGGGTATCCTCGGATTATCGATGTAACAAAACATATCGGGTAAGGCTTTTTTGATGACCATAAAGGAGCGCCGTACCATCTTATGTTTGTACCAATAACGGCTGCTGTCGGCATTAAAGCTTTTTTCGTTGATGAAATCCTTATGCTGCTCGTGCCATCGAAAAAGGCTGACTATCCAATAGTCCCTTTCCTCCGAAGTCTTAATTAGGTGCAGCTTAGCACAAATGCGCCTAAGTTCGATGCCCGCCTGGCTTTGCGGCCGCGCCGTAAGCCATATCTTGCACATGCGCTGTATGTGTACCAGGCATCGTTGCAGCGTAGCGTACTTACAAACCTTTCGTACGGCCTTCAATAAGGCCTTGTGGCCATCACAGGTGATACTCTCGATCTGCACACCCAGCTTGAGCAGGTTTTCAAGATCTTCTTTCAACTCCTCATACCATTCACCGTTGGTCAGTCGGTACAACTGGGTAAACTTTATCGTATTATCCCGGTAAAGCACCAGGCATAGGTCATTGTTAAAGTAGGTGCCGTCTATCAGCAGATTTACGCGTTCAGATGGATAAACGCTAAAGATAGGTTGCTTCGATAGGTAAGCATGGAAATACCGGATCAAGGTCCTTTTGGGATACCCGCTTTCCTTGCTGATCTGTTCTATGGTTTGTCGCCCGATGATCCAATCCTCAAACCAAACAAACCGGTTCTTATCTCTTACACCAGCGTGCTGCCGAATAAACAATTGCCCACATGATTTACACTTATATCGCTGTTTTTTATTCTGCTTGCCCCACTTTATTACATCCGTGCTCTTACAGGTCAAACACGCCTTTTTTTGACGATTTCATATAACAAAAAAAGCAAATTGAAACCGATTTCAATTTGCTTGATGTATATTCCTTTATTACAGTCGATTACAAATATTCTACCAACTATTTTTGGCAATTATATC
>NZ_JBFUIA010000087.1:0-868 GCF_056402115.1 Mucilaginibacter sp. P4_C11
CGGTTCGGTTGCTGCGCCGTGGGCGTAAACATTACACTGCTCACAGTTGGATTAACAGAGGTAGTGTAATTTACGGTAGTGGTATTTGAGCTGGTAAGAAACAGGGTTGACCCCGAGTTCATGAGCAATGAGCTTAATGTGCCATTGTTTGATCCTGTCCTGTTTACCGTTACATTATAGGTTTTGGTGGTGATACCATCCTGCGCGGTTACCACTGTGGTAATTAAAGTAGGGCCGCTGTTAAGCGTTATTACTCCCGATGCGGAACCGCTGCTAACCGGTACGCCATTTACGGTTACCGTGGCATTTGCATCCTGTGTRGTAGGTTTAATTGTTATGCTGCTGACGGCRGGATCTACGGCGGTTGTGTAATTCACATCATCAGGGCCAAATGCCGGAAACATTGCTCCGGGCGGGTTCATGATCAAGGAGCTTAAGGTGGCATTATTTGATGCCTTRATTACCGTTACAGCATAAGTTTTGATAGTAGTTCCATCTGGGGCAGTTACCAGTACAGTTATTGTGGTAGGGCCGGTGTTCAGGGTTATCGGACCCGAGGCGGAGCCGCTGCTTACGGCCACCCCGTTTACGGTTATTGTYGCACCAGCTTCAACTACTGTTGGTGTAAAGGTAACGGTGTTTATGGAGGGATCTACAGACGTTTTATAATTCACATTGCTTACGGTGGCGCTTGTCAGCAGCAGCGGAGAAGCCGGGCTCAGGATCAACGTGCTTAACGCGCCGCTGTTTGACCCCGTTTTGTTTACCGTTACGGTATAGGTTTTTGTAGCAATGCCATCCGGCGCAGTTACCACGGTAGTTATTAAAGTGGGGCCGCTATTAAGCGGTATGGGAGCCGATGCTGTAC
>NZ_JBFUIA010000088.1:0-824 GCF_056402115.1 Mucilaginibacter sp. P4_C11
GGTTGCTGCGCCGTGGGCGTAAACATTACACTGCTCACAGTTGGATTAACAGAGGTAGTGTAATTTACGGTAGTGGTATTTGAGCTGGTAAGAAACAGGGTTGACCCCGAGTTCATGAGCAATGAGCTTAATGTGCCATTGTTTGATCCTGTCCTGTTTACCGTTACATTATAGGTTTTGGTGGTGATACCATCCTGCGCGGTTACCACTGTGGTTATTAAAGTAGGGCCGCTGTTAAGCGTTATTACTCCTGATGCTGCACCGCTGCTAACCGGTACGCCATTTACGGTTACCGTGGCATTTGCATCCTGTGTAGTAGGTGTAATTCTTATGCTGCTGACGGCAGGATCTACGGCGGTTGTGTAATTCACATCATCAGGGCCAAATGCCGGAAACATTGCTCCGGGCGGGTTCATGATCAAGGAGCTTAAGGTGGCATTATTTGAACCCACTTTGTTTACTGTAACATAGTAGGTTTTGGTGGTTACGCCATCCGGCGCTGTTACCACGGTAGTTACAATCGTAGGCCCGCTGTTAAGCGTTATCGCACCAGAAGTGGAACCGCTGTTTACCGCAACGCCATTTACCGTTATGGTTGCACCCGGTTGCTGCGCCGTGGGCGTAAACATTACACTGCTCACAGTTGGATTAACAGAGGTAGTGTAATTTACGGTAGTGGTATTTGAGCTGGTAAGAAACAGGGTTGACCCCGAGTTCATGAGCAATGAGCTTAATGTGCCATTGTTTGATCCTGTCCTGTTTACCGTTACATTATAGGTTTTGGTGGTGATACCATCCTGCGCGGTTACCACTGTGGTAATTAA
>NZ_JBFUIA010000089.1:0-801 GCF_056402115.1 Mucilaginibacter sp. P4_C11
AATACAAAGAAGTTGTTGCATCTGGTGCCGATATGGAAACTATAAAAGAACTGGCAGCCGTGATTGTACCAGAGCGTAGTTGGTGTTGGAGTTGCCCGGCAGGTAAAGGCGAATTGCTAACGATTATTTACAGTTACTATCAGAGGGAAAGTGAAAAAAGCTAAATTATCAAGAATAACATAATATACAATTAAAGGGCAACCAATTCCGGGAGCTTAAATATATAGTTTATGTTACATCAAAAAACAGCTAAAAGCGAGGCAAAAGACTTTCAACAAGCTTTATTAAAAACACTCAGGGAGGTATTTAACAAAAATTTTGAAATCGATTATGAACAGGCAAGTCCAAAGGATAAAGTACGTTTGTTAAAACAACAAGAAAGGTTGTTTCCCGGTCAGCGATAAAGCCGGGGTTTTTATTATGTTTCATTTTAAAAGGTTAGCTGTAATTAGCTAACCTTTTAAAATGAGTATTATCTTACGTTTTGGTTTATAGTATCCAAAGCGGGAATCAATGTTTCACTTATGGGTTCACCCGTTTGTAAAGATAATGGAGGGTGTAAAATAAACTGTGTCAAGAGTTAAACGTTAACTTAAAACACAGTTTAAGATGAAGAGAGAAGAAGAATCGCTCGAATACGAGCAAATGAAAAAGAATGCCCTTGAGCAACTCCGCTCGGGCAAATCACTTTACGGGAAGGATGGTGCGTTTGCGCCGTTGCTAAAAAGTTTCCTTGATGCCGCTCTTGAGGCAGAATTGGAAAGCCATTTAAATGAAGCTGAACGCAGTTCAGGCAATCGT
>NZ_JBFUIA010000090.1:0-641 GCF_056402115.1 Mucilaginibacter sp. P4_C11
ATATGATGAAGGGTTTCACGATTCAGCCTTTAAGGCGGATAAGATTTGGCACCGACCTACTCTCCCACGTTTTACCGCAGTACCATCGGCTCTGGCGGGCTTGACTTCTCTGTTCGGAATGGGAAGAGGTAGACACCGCCGATATAGGCACCTGAATTTCTTTTGAGCTGAAAGCTCAAGGCTGAAAGCATAAAGCTTTTTTGCCAATTCATTTATTTGTTTCACTTCTCGCTTTAGCCTTTTGGCCTTCTGCTTTTAGCTTAACAATGACATATTATTGAAAGAAGTAATTAATCAGAGAAAACAACAATATTGTATTTTCAGTGAGTGGTTGATTAGGTTAAGTGCTTGATTAGGTTCCTGGTTTTACAACCATTCTCTTAATCAACTTAATCAACTTATTTCACCACTCACCATTCATTACCTGCTATGAGAAAGCTTCGGGCAATTAGTATCACTCGGCTATGATGTCACCACCTTTATACCTATGACCTATCAACGTAGTAGTCTGCTACGACCCTCAATGGAAGTCTCATCTTGTGGCTAGTTTCGCACTTAGATGCTTTCAGCGCTTATCTATTCCCAACGTAGCTACTCTGCAATACAGCTGGCGCCATAACAGATTCACCAGAGGTTAGTCC
>NZ_JBFUIA010000091.1:0-625 GCF_056402115.1 Mucilaginibacter sp. P4_C11
GTATCATAATTTATTGTAAGTGCCCATAAAAAATCGAGCTTTCTATGAAAACTACTTTTATTTGCGCCTGCTGAAACGTTTTTTAGAGAATCAACCAGAATGTTATCAAATGCTTTCTTAACTAATTCAGCATTCCCTACAGTTTCTCTAAGATTACTCCAACTTCGGGCTACCGCCCTAATTCTTACCGTATCGTTTTCTTTGATTAAATCTATACTATCTGCAGCCATCTGTAAACTATCAGTCCTATAAACAAGATTGGCAGTTGCAGTATCTTCTTTGAGTGAATCAAGTGCGTGATAACTGCTTTTAGAGTAGTACCTGTTAATTTGCTTATCACGATAATAAACTGAAAATACTATTAGCACCAGTCCAAACATAAAGCAGAACTTATACAGACTGTCGGTAGGAAAAGGCAAGTTGAACATAGTTTTAAGATTTTGGTTATGAGCAATTTACCAAGAAATTAATACTTAAAAGAAAATAGTTGAAAAATTATCAGTAAATTCATCAAAAGGGTTATTTAGAATGTCCCCGTTTGCCACAAATTCAATTTCTAACCTTATTAATGAAGTTGAAAACCTCTTTTGCAGTACCGGGTAGTTTGAATTATTCAACTGTATAG
>NZ_JBFUIA010000092.1:0-607 GCF_056402115.1 Mucilaginibacter sp. P4_C11
GTATCGGCCGTACCGGCCACATCGGTTTTAACGAACCGGGTTCGGCGCCAAATTCGGGTACCCGTTTGGTTACTTTAGATGATTTGACCCGCAGTGATGCCGCCCGCGATTTTGGTGGTAAAGCCAATGTGCCTACCAAAGCCATTACCATGGGGATTGGTACTATTTTTAAAGCAAGAGAGATCATCCTGATGGCCTGGAGCGCCAAAAAAGCGCCTATTGTTAAAAAAGCTGTTGAAGGTGAAATATCAGGCGAAGTACCTGCCACTTATTTGCAGTTATCAGATCATGTTGAATTTGTGCTTGACGAAGCAGCCGCATCTGAACTCACCCGTTTTGATACCCCATGGCTGGTAAAAGATTGCTCATGGGATGATAATACGCTGAAAAAGAAAGCGGTGATCTGGCTGGCTGATACCATTGGCAAACCGGTATTAAAACTTACCGAAGAAGATTACAACAACCACGGTATGGCTCAATTAGCAGTAGAGCAGGGCCCGGTTTACAACATCAATATTGATATTTTTAACCAGATACAGCATACCATTACCGGCTGGCCGGGTGGCAAGCCGAATGCAGATGACTCACAACGGCCTGAAAGAGCTTT
>NZ_JBFUIA010000093.1:0-585 GCF_056402115.1 Mucilaginibacter sp. P4_C11
GTGGTGAATACGTTCCCGGGCCTTGTACACACCGCCCGTCAAGCCATGGAAGCTGGAAGTGCCTGAAGTGCGTAACCGCAAGGAGCGTCCTAGGGTAAAGTCGGTAACTGGGGCTAAGTCGTAACAAGGTAGCCGTACCGGAAGGTGTGGCTGGAATACCTCCTTTCTGGAGCAGTATCTCGAGCTAAGTTATTGTAACAAGTTACCTACATGATTATTTCTTAAAATTGGTTTGCTGAATTATACTATATAGTTCAGTTATACTAATAAACACACAAAAGGAAACCCAAAAGATGAAGCCAATTAGTGGCGCTAATCAAAAGGTGATACGAGATTGCAAGAAATCGGGAATAGGAGAATCACAAATCGTAAATCCGAATTTCGAAATCGACCCAGTCCTGTAGCTCAGCTTGGTTAGAGCACTACACTGATAATGTAGGGGTCAGCAGTTCAAATCTGCTCGGGACTACAAGCAATTATTGAATTGGATAATTATAGAATTACTGAATAAAAAGTATTCAATAATTCAGACATTCAATAATTCAATCATTCATTTTTAGGGGGATTAGCTCAGCTGGCTAGAGC
>NZ_JBFUIA010000094.1:0-553 GCF_056402115.1 Mucilaginibacter sp. P4_C11
GTAGCTGTAGTAACCGATACCGAGGTTTGGTAATTTATATTACTGGTACCCGTTGTTACCGACAATGGACTTGACGGGCTTAATGCCAATGAACTTATTGAAGTATTACTTGATCCGTTTTTGTACACGGTAATGGAATATGTACGAATAGTGGCACCATCTTCGGCTGTTACAGAAACATGAACGGTGGTAGCTCCGGTTGCGTTCAGCGTTATCGGGGCAGATGCATTGCCGCTCAACACCACATTGTCCTCAATCCTTATTACAGCGTTTGGATCTGCGCTTACAGCCGTAACAGTTATACTTGGTGTCGAGGCCAACACCGAAGTTTGGTAATTTACCGTGCTGCTGCCTGTTATAACAGTCAGCGTAGAAGCCGGGCTTACACTTAATGAACTCAAAGCGGGGTTACTTGATCCGTTTTTATACACAACGATAGAATAGGTACGAATGGTGACACCATCCTCGGCTGTTACAGAAACATGAATAGTAGTAGTTCCGGTAGCATTCAGCGTTACTGGATCAGATGTACTACCGCTTGACACAATATTAC
>NZ_JBFUIA010000095.1:0-507 GCF_056402115.1 Mucilaginibacter sp. P4_C11
CTTTGCTGCATTCACAGGTGGCCCAAAAAGAGATTTAGGTAATGCGGATTTCACAGGTGGTCCGAAAAGAGATTTAGGCAATGCTGACTTTGCATTCACAGGTGGCCCAAAAAGAGATTTAGGTAATGCTGATTTTGCTTTCACAGGMGGTCCGAAAAGAGATTTAGGTAACGCWGATTTTGCTTTCACAGGYGGTCCRAAAAGAGATTTAGGTAACGCWGATTTCACAGGYGGTCCGAAAAGAGATTTAGGCAATGCTGACTTTGCATTCACAGGTGGCCCAAAAAGAGATTTAGGTAATGCGGATTTCACAGGTGGTCCGAAAAGAGATTTAGGCAATGCTGACTTTGCATTCACAGGTGGCCCAAAAAGAGATTTAGGTAATGCTGATTTTGCTTTCACAGGAGGTCCGAAAAGAGATTTAGGTAACGCTGATTTTGCTTTCACAGGCGGTCCGAAAAGAGATTTAGGTAACGCAGATTTCACAGGTGGTCCGAAAAGAGATTT